>JAOZLO010000322.1 GCA_029934775.1 Desulfocapsaceae bacterium | reverse complement strand
CAATCAAAACCAGGGGATCAATCAGCACCAGGGAACGAATAATCACCAGATTTATCAGGGAAACCAGACCCCGAGGAGTGGAGCTCAGGTCGATTTCATGATGGATAATCGAGCAACTGAAATTATGTCGGCAACTGCCAGAAACACAGAGTCCGGATGGGCCGAGGGACATGGTGTGGGACTTCAGACAGGTGTGCATAATTCAAAAGATGCCGGTTTGATGTCTGGAGCGGCAGGTTTGGGTAATGGTATGGGAGGCAGTGATATGGATGATCACGATGTTGGCGGGATGTCTGGAGGGATGGGCGCTTCAGGTAGTGGTGGTAGCGGTGGGTCAACCGGAATGAGCAGCGGCAGTTCCAGTGGAGGTAATATGGGTGAAGGGATGGGGGGAGGCAGCAGTTCTGGTGGCGGACATGGAGGTGGTGGAGGTGGAATGCATTAATGGTAATAATTCAACCAAGAAGCTTACAGCAGCGTACCCTGATCTTCGTCCTGGTCCCGACATTCCTGCTTATAATGGGAATGTCGATCGGTGGATATATATTTGTGCGGAATATTCTCCTTAATCAGTGGGGGGAAACGGCAATTGCAGAATTGCAGCGAACGGCCCACCAGATAGATATGCGCATGCGCAGACCAAAGGACCTGCTCCAACTTTTACAGAACGATGGGAATATAAGCGTAAACAGTCAGGTTTTTAATTATGTCCTCGAAAAAACAGAAGCTCTTAACGGGGTTGTGGCAGTGGAAATAGAGTGGCCGGAGAAAGATACATCAACGGACAAACCTTCCGGTAGAGGAATGAGTTCAATGATGGGCAGAGATCACCATTATACATTCAACCAATTCAAAATAAGCCTGCCCCGCTATGACAGTCGTTTAAATGATCGAACGGTGTCTCTAAAGAGTGAGTTACGAAATATAGCAGATATCGCGGTGGGGCGGGTTGAGGTGATACTTTCATTTGATGACTTTATCGATCAGGTTATTACCGCTCCCTGGTGGAAAAGCAATAAGGCATACCTAATTGATGACTCCGGCAATATTCTCGCCAGAACTTTAGCGGGCGAGAAACGGCACAGTGAGTATCCTTTAACCGCATTTGGGATCGCCAGTGCCCTTGAGCGGGACACTCTGGCTGCAATGAAAATCAACGATTCAGGCATGGTCTTCGGACGGGGCTCACCACCTGAAGAGGTGAGTGGTTTTTATCGTCTGGTGGAGGCACCCTGGACTATGGTAATTATGGCTCCGGGCAAAAAAGTCCTGCAGCCGATTATCCGGTTTAAGCTGATTTATATCTTGTCTATTGCCGTTTGCACCCTGTTGATCTTATTTTTTATCCGACGGGCGACGAACCGGGTAACCGGCATGATAAAGGATGTCACAGCCGCAGCCGAAGACCTGGCCCAGGGCAGATTCGGCCCTTCGCTTCCGGTGACCACCAGAGATGAGGTCGGTGAGCTGACCAGATGTTTCAATGAGATGACTCGGCAACTCAAACAACGGCTGCTGCTCAAAGAGGCAATCAACGTAGCCAGGGAAGTACAGCAAAATCTTCTGCCTCATACCGGATATTCAGCCCAGGGAGTTATTGTTGACGGTATAAGCAAATACTGTGACGAGACAGGTGGAGATTACTTTGATATTATCAGATTTCCCGAGGATAACAAAAAAGTCGGTGTAGTGGTCGGCGATGTAGTCGGCCACGGAATCGGTGCTGCTCTACTGATGACTACAGTACGAGCTCTTCTCCGTTGTCGAATTGTTCAGCCGGGGTCTTTAAATGAGGTGATTAATGATGTGAACTCTCTTCTATGCAAAGACACAAATAGGACGGGAAATTTTGTCACACTATTTTACCTGGAGATTAATCACAGGAAAGATACTCTCAGCTGGGTACGTGGAGGCCATGAACCGGCAATAGTATACTCTCCCCAAAACCACACTTTTTCGGAACTTAAAGGGGAAGGGGTTGCCCTGGGAGTTGATCCGGGGTGGAGTTTTGAGTGCAACGAACTACCACTGCCAGACGAAGAACAACTCATCCTTATCGGCAGCGACGGTGTCTGGGAGGTTGAAAATATTGATGGTGAGCAGTTTGGAAAAGAACGTACCAGACAGATATTGGCTGCAACCTGCGATTTAAATCCAGATCACATATTGCAGTCTATAATTGAGAAAATAATGGAATTTAAAGGAGAGAATTCCCAGGATGATGATATCACTCTATCCGTTATCAAGATAAAGCCGGGTTAACGTGGAAGGCAATCGTTTTTCACAACTTATTTACCATTAATCATTCCTCCTCCAGAATCTCTTGCCTTATATCTTTACAGTAAGACCCAATTATTGGACGTTGTGCATGTCCAATAATTGGACACTTCTGCTCTCGCTTTCCATTTACCATTGCTATGGTAATACCGAATAACAATGAAAATCAAGATATATAAGTGCAAAAAAAAATAAATATCACACCTGGCGCAAAAAATGCAAAGTAATTTCAAACATCTCCCTGAGACGGGCAACCAAAGATAAACTCTGGAAAGGAGAAAACCAGTGAAAAATTTTATCAATCAAACAAACTTTGGATTGAGCATACGACTTTTATTGTGCCAGAGCATTATGGTGGCAGTCATTTTTTTAGTCTATCCCGTGGGAGCCGATGCCGGAGATAATTTTCTCCGTCTGGAAACAGCCGTTCGAGAGGCTCAACGCAACGATCCATGGTTGATAGGTAACCAACATTCACAAGATGCAATTGAATCTATAAGCATTTCTGCAGGAACATTACCCGACCCGAAGATGACCCTGGGCCTGGCCAATCTGGCTACTGATTCCTTTGATTTTAAC
Organism: Desulfocapsaceae bacterium; assembly: GCA_029934775.1. Taxonomy (GTDB): domain Bacteria; phylum Desulfobacterota; class Desulfobulbia; order Desulfobulbales; family Desulfocapsaceae; genus Desulfomarina. Next base: position 1,471 of record JAOZLO010000322.1, on the reverse strand, counting down.
CAGGAAGCCATGACACAGTTCAAAGTCGGGGTATCACAGATGTTTCCCCGGGGAGACAGCCTGGGTTTAAGACAGAAACAATTGGAACTTATCGGCAGTCAGTTTCCTTTTCAACGCGGGGACCGGAAGGCGAAAGTTGTGGTAGCTGTGGGTCAGCTTTGGCTGGAGGCATTCCTGGCCCAGGAAAGCATTGCTTTAATCGAAAAAGACCGGCCCCTGTTTGAACAACTGGCTGATGTGGCTGAAGCAGGTTACTCTTCAACATTAGGGAGAATCCGACAACATGACATCATACGTGCTCAACTGGAACTAACCCGGTTAGACGACCGACTTACGGTGTTAAGGCAGAAACAGGAAACGTTTATTGAAAAACTTTCTGAGTGGCTGAGCAATTATTTCATTGAAGAATATCTGGATGAATCCAAAACTCAGGCACCGGTGGCCTGGTCGAGTCTCGCACTGGACAGAGAGTTGCCCGACATAACGATGTTAAATGGATCGCTCTATACTGCAAAACGGGAAGCTGACCCACAAACGCTGTACGAATTTTTTTCGAAACACCCATCGGTAGCCGTCCTCGACCAAAAGATCGAGGCCAGTAAGACCGGCATCGAGCTTGCCAGACAAAAATACAAGCCCGAATGGGGTATCAACGCAAGTTACGGTTATCGTGACGATGATCAATTTGGTAATGACAGGTCTGATTTTTTATCAGTTGGTGTCGGAATTGACTTGCCACTCTTCACCAGTAATCGTCAGGATAAACAGGTTGAATCTGCACAATCCCAAGCTGCAGCAATAAAAACAGAGAAGTGGCTGTTAATTCGGAAGATGATCGCCGATTTCGAGAAAGCCAGAGCACAGCTAAACCGGCTGAATGAACGACAAGAACTCTATAAAAATGAATTGTTGCCGCAAATGCGCGAGCAGGCTGAGGCCTCACTGACAGCTTATATGAATGACGATGGTGATTTTGCCGAAGCAGTCCGTGCACGAATTGCCGAATTGAACGCCTTGATTGATGGCTACAGTATAGATGTGGCAAGACAAAAAACAATTATTCAGCTGAATTACTACTTCATGGAAAATGCTGATGACATTATTACCAGAAGTCAAAGAACAGGGGAATCACAATGAAAAAATTTATAAGCGTGCTGGTATTACTCTTGACCGGCGCGGTAATCGGCTCACTGGCAACTCAGGGCGGTTATTTGAGGCTGATTGGTTTGAGCGGGTCAGCTGGCGTTTTAGAAAAAAACGACACTGGAGGTGGAGAAAAAAAACCACTGTACTGGGTTGCTCCCATGGACCCGGCCTATAAACGTGACAAGCCCGGGAAATCACCAATGGGTATGGATCTGATTCCTGTGTACGATGAGGGTGGCAGTAACTCAGATAGTGGTCCCGGTACCATTAAAATTTCCCCGGAGGTAGTGAATAATCTGGGCGTAAGGACTGCGCTTGCTGAACG
>JAOZLO010000321.1 GCA_029934775.1 Desulfocapsaceae bacterium | reverse complement strand
TGAAAAAAACAGGTGTCAGAATTATTCAATGGGGAATCGATGGCCCCTATGAAAACATTTTTACGAAGAAGAAACAGGTCAAAGTACCATCGGATTTAAAGGGGATTAAAATTCGTGTCGCCAACAATCCACCATATGTTGCCGCTATTAAGTTTGCTGGTGGATCACCTGTTCCTATCGACTGGGCGGAAGTTTACACGTCTCTGCAGCAAGGTGTGATTGATGGTTTGGTCACAGGTTTACCTTACGCTGCTGATATTAAAGCAGAAGAAATCGTTAAATATGTCACAATCGCAAAACCGTATTGTGCACTGTCGAGTTTTTTCTTCAATGAAAGTTTTTTCCAATCCCTGTCCGAAGATGATAAACAGCTGATTTTAGAGGCCGGTCATAAAGCAATGAGAGTTTACAGTGGTCTGCAGCTCTGGGGTGCAGAACTCTGGGCGGAATACTATGAGAGCAAGGGATTAACCGTGTATCATCCAACCCCGGCCGAAATGCAGAAATGGGAGAGCAGTATAAAGGAACCGATGATCAAATGGGTCGAAGAAAAAGTAGGAAAAGAGTGGATTGTCAAACTTCAAAAAGCAGTAGAAAAGGCTGAACAGGAGCTTTACAGCGATTGACCATATCAGGAGATCTGCGGAAATTGGATACTTCTGCAGATTTTCATAAAGCATGGGAAATAACTTTATGAAGAAATTAAGTATGATGAGTGAACTTTGTTTTAAGTTTTGCAAGTACCTTTTAATCAGCTTAATACCATTTATTGCTGCAATCGTTTTTTTACAGGTGATCATGCGATACGTGTTCGGTAGCGCACTGTTCTGGGCTGAAGAGTTGGCGCGCTACGCTATGTTGTGGGCCTGTTGTATCGGAGCATGTTTAGCCATTAAAACTGATGAACATATTCGATTAGTATTTTTATTGTCGAAACTGGATAAAAAAAGACAGCAATCCATTACTGTTTTTTTTGATCTGGTGACGATAGTCTTTTTTCTTCTCCTGACTGTTTATTCCGTATCACTCTCTATAAAGGAATGGGGGCAGGTGAGCGCCGCAATGCAAATACCGATGGCTTTTGTGTATATCAGTGTCTCTGTAATGTCCGTTGTCAGTGTCTTGTTTTTATCTGAAAACTTAGCGTCGAATTTTTTGTTTTCAGGAAAACAAAAAACACCCCGGAATATTTAGTACCTTACTCCCTGATTCCTGTCATAAACAACAAAAAACAGAGGAATGTATTTTGAAATTACACGGTTACAGATATCACCAAGGTACTTATACCCCCTTGTGGGGTGTTAGCTCTGTTTAACGAATTATAGTAGCGGATGCGGACTTAGGTAGCAGGTGCCTTCATATAAAAATTACCGAATAATACCTGAGTATCGACATCGAGAACAGCAGTTATATCACACAGAGGCTCATCGATGATTTTATCTATATTATTAATTACCTTTACCATAACACTGGCTTTATCTGTACCTGTTGCGTGGGCTTTGGGAATAAGCTCCGCAATAGCGGTCATGCTCATGAACCTGCCTCTTGAGGTTATTCCTCAAAAAATTATCACAGGATTGGATCTGTTTCCAATGTTATGCATTCCTTTGTTCATACTCGCCGGTGAGATAATGGGAAAAGGAGGTGTAACAAAGAGACTTCTCATGTTTGCGGTAATGCTGGTTGGGTTTATCAGAGGTGGACTTGCCATAGCCAATGTAATGGCCAGCATGCTATTTGGAGGAATCACCGGATCGGCGGTGGCCGATGCAAGTGCATTGGGTTCGATTGAAATACCAATGATGAAGGAAAACGGATATGATCTGGATTTTTCCGCTGCTGTTACGGCAGCTTCGTCTTGTATCGGGCCTATCATTCCACCAAGTATCCTTGTGGTTATCTACTCTCTGTCTGTTCCAGGTGTCTCTATTGGAGGAATGTTCGCAGCTGGAATGATTCCCGGCATTCTTATAGGTTTCGCACTGATGTGCACCTGTTACGTGATCTCCATAAAAAAAGGATATCCCAGGAGGGAAGTAAAGTTAACAAAGAAAGAAATTTACCATACAACCAAAGATGCAAGTATGGCCCTGCTATCACCTGTAATCATCCTGGGAGGTATCATCGGTGGGGTGTTTACTGCAACTGAAGCCGCTGCAGTGGCAACATTCTATTCGTCATTTTTAGCGTTTTTCGTTTATAAAGAACTGAAAATCAAAGACTTGCCCGACATTTTTTATAAAACCGGCGTAACAACAGCGGTGGTTATGATCATCATCGGTACTTCCAATATTTTCGGTATGGTGATAGCTTTTGAACAATTGGCAACAAGCCTTAAAGCTTTGGTTGAACCGCTCGGCTATTACGGATTTCTAATCGCGATCAACCTCATTCTTTTGTTGATAGGGACTTTTCTAGATCCAAATCCTGCTATCCTGATTTTGGCCCCTGTTTTTGCCCCAATTGCAGAGAGCCTTGGAATCCACCCAATACATTTCGGCTGTATTTTCGTTATCAATATTGTGATTGGGATGATTACGCCTCCGCTGGGAGCTTGTTTATTTGTGGTAAGTCCAATTGCTAAAATTTCAGTTGAAAAGGTAACCGTTGCGATACTGCCATTTCTGGTTGTTGAAATTGTTGTATTACTTTTGATCAGCTATATTCCGGCACTGACACTGATGGCTCCTAAGCTTGCAGGATACATTATGTGATCAGCCACAGTATTATCACGAGAAAAAAGATGAGTAAGTTTTCAAGTAGAAAAAGTAACAATAACTCTAATCATAAATTCCGATGGTATCAGGGAATTTATGAAAAATTTCCATTGATTATCAAAGATGCTAAGCGGATTTCCTCTGAGCTTGGCCTGGACAGACACAGAGACGAATTTGGATTATACGCCGGTTCTTCATCTTGCCCGGGTGGATTGCCTGATTATGTGCTGGACGCTATTGTTAGGGCGAATAAGGCCAGAGTTTTACCTCTTCGAATAATAGAGGATGAGATTCGGGAAATTGTAAAAGATGTCTATGGAGACGAATATGACGCAGCTGTTACAAATACTAATGAAGCAGGTTTAAGAGTAAGCCTAGAAATACTGACGGCTCCGCCGACAATGCGAAAGGGGGATGCCTATAGAGGTCGGCTAATCACTCCCTATGGGGAGGATTACGAATATTTTGGTGCTTACGGTAGACCCTTCCCTCCTAAATATAAAAATATAAACATAGATAGAACCGTTACTGCTGGAGAGCTTGGAGTCGAAGGAAAAAGCCTTAACAATCTTGATGCCCTTTTTGTCCCCTATGCTGGAGCTCGGTATGAGGTTCATGGAATCAAGCAGAATACTGTGTCCCTGTTGACAACAGTAGATGTTGAAAAAACCGCAGAAAGAGTCAGGCAGGTTGCTGAACGCCATGCTGAGCTGGTGACCGGATTAGGTGCTATTGGATACAATACTCCTGGATGGGGACATGGCGATAAGGATAAAAATGGTACCCCCAGGGTGTTGAAACTCTTTGGTGATATTTCGATGGAGTTTGATGTGCCCTATATTTTAGACTGTGCAAGCGGCCTGCCTTTTATAGGAGTCGACCCAAGGGACATTGATGCGGACATTATGGTTTGGAGCATGGACAAAGCTGGTCGTGCTCCAACATGCGGATTGGTGATCGGTAAGGAAGACGTGATGGTTCCAGTACGGAAGGGCCTGGGGTACGGTGGGCAGAGATGGGGCGAAGTATCTTCCCATAGCAAAGCCCTCTTTTCAATGGCGGATCCCGGTCGAGACACACTCATCGGACTTCATGCATACCTGAAGATGTTAAAAAATGATCCTGATAAAATAAAACGGCCGGTAGATCAATTCCATAAAATACTGATTGACGAGTTCAGTTCTTTTGAGCCGAGTCGATTCAGGGAAAAAATGTTATTTACCAAGTCTTACTCCATGGGAGGTTCTGAGCTGAATTATGCACATACCTGGGATGGCGAAGGTTTTGGCATCCCCTTATTCAGTATTGAAGATCTTTTCGCTAATACAAACCCAATCTGCCTGGCGCAGGAAGCCATGGGCATAGTTCCGACAACAATGTACAGCGGGAACATTTTTTTATCACCAGGCCTTGGAACTTTGGATGAAAACGCAGAACTCAACGAAGAATTTGCAAGAATTGGCATAAGGGCACTTGTTAAATCAATGGAAATTGTCTGCAAACATGCTGGACTGGACGATTAGTGCGCGAATTTGTTCTCAGGCTTTCTAGAGTAAATCTTTTTAATAAGGAGAGAAAGTGGTTAATTTAGTGGACAAAACGGATTTTCCCA
>JAOZLO010000033.1 GCA_029934775.1 Desulfocapsaceae bacterium | reverse complement strand
CGATAGACTCCGAGGGGTACTGAACTGAGTTACAGCTTTTGAGGAGTAAGGCACTAAAATAAAATTGCTTTATTTAATTTGTATATACTTTTCTCGCGCTCCCGTAAAAAACAGACGCAGTCTGCTCTCTCTGTATCACGGAAACCACATTCCTGCAAAGCTCGATTACTCATCGGCAAAAAAATGGCTTTTTTAAAAAAATGATTTCGACTGCCTTTTCTATATATACCTTCAATTTCAACCGGTAGATTGCGGTATAAAACCCCTTTGGCTTCCTGCAATTGTTCCATGGTTCGATAAAGCGAAAGACAGTTGGGCAGAAACCTGTAGCCACACCGAAACCAATCGTACATAAGAAGTTCATGGATAAGATTTTTATCTTCTCTTTCAGCTGTCAGTTCATGAAGTTTCTCAGCCATCAATTCGTGGGTCGGAGCCAGTTGAAAAAAGCCGCTCTTAAGACAAATACCAAGGAGGCCCGTAAAAAAACCGAAAACATCTTCTTCACTCTTCCTTAAATAACTCCAAAGTGTAATAAAATATCGATTATTCATGAACTTTTCAACACATTCAGAGAACCAGTACAGTTCATTGAGACACTGGAGATTCATCCATTTCGTTTTCAGAATCGAATAAGGCGGCTCTGCACAATGACTGTACCCAAATTCTTCTGCATCTTGACAAATGGAAGTATCCGGAAGGATTTTAAGTAAACCCATTTGAATATAATGGGCTCCCATTGCAAAGAGATCAGCAAATGATCTGGCAAAACTCTCCCGAGTTTCATATGGCAGTCCCAGGATAAGATCTATGTGAAGATGGATATTCTGAAAACCGGCCAGCCTGGAAACAATATCATGCACCTGGACAGGGTCGATCATTCGATTGACGGCTTCAAGGCTTGATCGATGCGTAGATTGAATACCAATTTCAAACTGAAACCGCCCACATTCGAGAGTTGCCAGGAAATCGAACATTTCCTCGGTAAAACGATCCGGCGCAATTTCAAAATGAAACAGAGTTTCCCCTTCCTGTGCCGCAAGAAATTTCCAGATAGCCAGCGCTCTGGCAGGATTATCATTAAAAGTTCTGTCGATAAACCTGATAACCCGGGGTTTATAGCGGAGAATACTCTCCAGCTCGGCTTCAACCTGGGGCAGGTCCTTATGGTACAGCCCTTTTTCAACAGCAGAGAGACAATAGGTACAGGCGAACGGGCATCCCCTGGAGCTTTCATAATAAATGTGTCTGTTCTTTAAATGAGAGACAAAATCGTCTTCTCTGTAGGGTGACTCAAATACCCGTGTTTTCATCTTAAAAAAACTTCCTTTGTATAAATATTTCATACTTTTAGAAGCAAGATCTCGATAAAATTCTGTACCTACAGCTTCAATTTCACCCTTTACAATTGTACAAAGATGCGGCCCCAGTCTTTCTCCAAGAACACCAGCCTGGGGCCCTCCAATCACTGAAATACAGCCAGGCAAACAGATACTCAGATCCAGGACAAGTTTCTCAATGACGCTACTGTTCCAGATGGCAGCGGAAAAAAAGATAAACGCAGGGGCATCAGCCGAGAGGCGAAGCAACATCTCATAGTAATTATCATTAATCGTGAATTGGATTATTCTGTTATCAAACTGCTCACAGTGCTTTTCAAGCTCATTGCGCACATAGAAAAGAGCGAGGCAGGAATGAGTAAACCGGCCGTTAATACCCACAATTTTAATCAACTCTGTCGTCATAATTTATCACTTTAATAAAAATTTATTGATGATATCGTATAAAAAATTTACTTTTCACGGGATTGTCAATATTTATTGGCATGAAGCTTTTTTCGATAGTAATGTATGCTGAAAATTAATACTTAAGAGAGATTATCAATGATATATCCGTTAAAATATGCTTCACCTCTGATTCTATGCCTTTTATTCTCTTTCCTCAATGCTCTTGCGGTTTCAGCAGAAATCCGGGAAAACATGAACAACTATCAACTCTCACTCCACTTTGATCTTAATAAAAATCTATTAACCGGAACTTCCTGGATAACCCTTCAGCCAGGGCCTGCCTTTTCTCTCTCAGTTGCCAGTCTCGCTGTTACAGGTACCCTTCTGAGGGAGCAGAATGGGAGTGAAAAAAAGCTTATCGTGATCAACAACAGGATAGGAGTACAGGCAAGCGACAGTCCCAGGGAACTGTACATATCTTATACGAAAAAAGTAACAAATAACTTTGATAATATAATCAGCCAGGAAGGTATTGCCCTTGTCAGTTACTGGCACCCAATCCCGGATGTTCCAATGAGGTTTAGCCTCACAGCAACTCTTCCTGAGAATTTTCTGGCAGTGTCCGAGACTGATCATTTCCCCCTGCAAAGAGACAATAACACGGTCACGGCAACATTTTCTCAACCGGTCTATTCTCTTCATTTCACAGCAGGTCCCTATATACATGAAAAACGTGAGGTGCGAGAAGGGCTCTTTGTGCATTCTCTTTTTTTTGCAGAAGAACAGCATCTTGCTGGCGACTACCTGCAAGCGGCTGTTGCATTTATCAATCGGTACGAAAAAGAGATAGGCCCTTATCCCTATAACCACTACGTAATTGCTGCCAATAGACTACCCACCGGTTTCGGTATCCCCGGATATACTCTTATCGGCCAAATGGTTCTGCGCCTTCCATTTATAAAGGATATTTCATTAGGCCACGAAATTCTCCACTCCTGGTTTGGCAACAAAGTTGATGTGGATTACACAGAGGGAAACTGGTGCGAAGGTTTAACAACTTACCTTGCCGATAACAGTTATAGAGCAGAGAAAGGCAAAGGCAGGCAGGCGAGAAAGGAGGCCATCACAAACTATCTCAGTTATATTAACCAGGATTCGGTGATCCCACTGAATACGTTCACTTCTGCCAGCCACAACCACTCAGCCAAGGCAATACGAGCGGTTGGATATACACGGGGGGCACTGCTGTTTCATGAACTCAAAGAAAAAATAGGCGAACAGTCATTTAAAGAGGCGATCCGTCAATTTTACATGGATCATAGTGGAAAAGAAGCTTCGTGGACAGATTTACGCAAAAGTTTCGAGGCGAGCTCAGAAAGAGACCTCGACACTTTTTTTCAAGAAAGATTAATCAGCAGCGAAATTCCATCCCTGAAAATTGAAAAAATAGGGGTCAATTCTCCCGAGAATAAGCCTGTACTTTCCTTCACTCTGATCCAACAGACAAAAAAACCTTTCTCCCTCCTTGTACCAGTCCAGATTAAGACTATCGCCGGCATCACAACACATAAACAATTTATAAAAGATGCTGAAACAAGAGTCTCCATAAAACTGGACAATTACCCGTTGGAAATTATTATCGATCCTGAATATTCTTTTTTGAGGACACTCAGTCAGCCTGAATTACCTGCCGTCTGGGCAAGATTTATGGGAGCTGGAAAGAAGCTCGTAATTCTCGCATCTGAAAAGGAGCGGGGAACATTTGACTCCCTGTTACAATCCCTGGCTGCAGAAAATCTGACAGTAAAAATGTCGGATAAGGTAAGCAACCAGGAACTCAGCGAAAACAGTATCCTTTTTCTTGGTACAGACCAACCTCCCGCACTCTCTCTTTTTGGAAAAGTCGACCATAGTAAGAAGGGCTTCACGCTCGATGTACGCACCAACCCGCTGAACCCGGAACATGTTGCAGTACTATTGTCCAGCTCAGATAAAGTAGAAACAGATATGATTGCCAACCGCCTGGGCCATTATGGTAAATACTCCTTCCTCCATTTCCTTCATGGTCGCAACCTGGAGAAAAAAACCAATTCAACACAGTCTGGAATCCATTTTATACTTGATGTGCTGCCAAAAGGCAGCAGTACTTCAGCTCTGTCCTCCTTTGAACAAATTATCGATGAACTCGACCAATCCAGGGTTATTTATGTAGGAGAAACCCATACTTCATTTACTGATCACAGGTTACAGCTTCGAATCATAGAAGCACTGTACGAAAGAGATCCCAGTCTTGTTATCGGAATGGAAATGTTTCCAGCGGGTAGACAACCGGCTCTTGATCAATATGTATCGGGCAAAACAGATATGGATGAAAGGACCTTCCTTAAAGAATCCGGCTATTTAAAAGTATGGAGTTATGACTACCGCTTTTTCAGAGATATTCTCAATTTCGCTAAAGCTAACACCATCCCTGTGAGAGGATTAAACCTGGATAAGGAAATTGTTGCCAATGTCTTCCGTTCAGGCAATACAGATAGTCTCGAAGAAACTGCTCTTCTCTCTCTTCCCGCTGATCGCAACCTTGATATGGAAGGCTATAGAAAGAGATTATCAACAATGCATGATATCCATATGAAGGGCAGCCATGGCAGTGGAAGTGTAGGGGGCTTTATTCAGGCACAGGGACTCTGGGATGAAAGTATGGCTGAAAATATTGCCAACTACATGAAAGAACATCCAACCCGGAGGATGGTCGTTCTGGCAGGTTCACAACATACCAGAAAAGATTCTGGTATCCCACCCCGAGTAAAGAGAAGAATTGATATTAGGCAGTCATCTGTACTTAATATTGCAAGCTCAGGTGACCAGAGCAATCTTGCTGAAGTTGCGGATTATTTCTTCATTTCAAACCCTGTAAATTTACCGGAAAGTGCTAAAATCGGTATTGTCCTCGCATCTGTAGCAGAAGAGGACAGGACATCTTTAAAGATAAGCCAGATCAGCCCCCATGGAAAAGCTGGAGATGCGGGATTACATGAAGGTGATATACTAAGAGAGATAAACGGTTTCTTGATAGAAGGAATGAGTGATCTGCGAATAGCAATGATTGATGCAAAAGAAGGTGAAACTATTACGATCACAATCCTGCGTGGTGCGGGCAGTACAGAAACAGAGATGAAGTTCACGGTTGAATTAAGCCTTCCTCCCTCAATGAAGAAACCATAAAGTAACACTGACAATAATTATTTTTTCCTTTTTCTACCTCATAAAGGGGTATTAAAAGAATCATCCCTTTCCAAAAGGAGTATCAATGTATAGATTATGCGGCTTGTTAGGACTTGTATTATTAATTTTAACTCTATCCGGAGAACCAGGAATGGCAAAATCAAAATTAAAAGATGGCCTCTACGCCAGATTTGACACCAGTAAGGGAGATATCCTCTGTTCCCTTGAATTTAAGAAGACCCCACTCACCGTTGCAAACTTTGTCGGACTGGCAGAGGGAACCAAAGATCTCGGTGGTGGAGCAAAGGCCAAGGGAGATAAATTCTACGATGGACTAAAATTTCACAGAGTTATTGCTGATTTTATGATCCAGGGTGGTTGTCCTCTCGGGACAGGTACAGGCGGTCCGGGCTACACCTTCCCCGATGAGTTCGACCCAGAACTGAATCACTCCAGACCGGGTACCCTCTCCATGGCTAACTCCGGTCCGGCAACAAACGGCAGCCAGTTTTTTATAACCCATGTCCCGACCCCCCACCTGGACGGCAAACACACTGTATTCGGTCATGTTGTTTCCGGTCAGGACGTTGTTGACAAAATTGAAGGAAATGATCTTATCAACTCCATCGAAATTATCAGAGTTGGTAGTGATGCAAAAAACTTTGGAACCGATCAAGAAGCCTTCGACAAACTTCTATCAAGCTTTGAGGAGAGAAATCAAGAGAAAGAACTTGAAGCAATGGAAGAAGCAGTACGCCTGATTGACGAACAGTGGCCTGATGCGATTACGACTCCATCCGGCTTGAAATATGTGGTGGACGAAGAAGGTAGTGGTGATGCAACTCCCCAGGCAGGTCAGGTTGTATCCGTACATTACACGGGTAAATTGTTGAACGGGACGAAATTTGACAGCTCCCGTGACAGGGGCAAACCCATTGAATTTCCCGTAGGAAAAGGCCGAGTCATTAAGGGCTGGGATGAAGCACTGCTGGAAATGAAAAAAGGAGAAAAGCGGACTCTTATTGTTCCGTCAAACCTTGGCTACGGTCCTTCCGGACGGGGTCCAATTCCACCGGATGCCACTATGATCTTCGATGTTGAGCTGATCAGTTTCAAGTAAGTCAGTAATCAGCAAAAAAAGGGGTTTCCTCAGTTTTGAGGTGACCCTTTTGGTCAAGCCTCCCTTATATTGAGAAACTCGGATAAATCTGAAATTATCGATGGCTAAGTAAAAAACTTCAGATGCGAGGCGCGTAAATTTTCTATTATTTCGGCGTACCAGGGTACGTCGTAATGATAGAAAATTTACAGCAACGAAGCAGATGGAGAGTTTTTACGACGCCATCAATATTTCAGACCGACCCTGTCACGAACAAGATCCAGTGTAACAACCGCCTTCTCCCTCGCTTTTTCAGCACCTTTTGCAAGAATAGCCCGTAACATTTCCGGATCTGCTAAAAACTCCACCTTCTTCCTCCGGGCTTCGCCAAACTTATCATCCAGCAGATCAAGGAGTTCCAGCTTCAGGTAACCATAAGCGGCTCCTCCGTTTACGTAGAGATCATGGATTTCCTTCATCCTTGCGGGTGCAGCAAACAGTTCCATAATCGTATAAAGGTTACAGTTAGCTGGATCTTTTGGATCCTCAACGGGAGTGGCATCCGTTTCAATAGCCATGACTCTCTTTTTCAACTGTTTACCCTCAAGAAAAATAGGGATGGTGTTGCCATAGGATTTGGACATTTTCTGACCGTCCAATCCTGGTACAGTTGCAGTCTGCTTGTGGATGGCAGGCTCTGGGACGACGAAAGTATCACCATACTCATGGTTAAATTTCTGCGCCAGATCCCGGGCAACTTCAAGATGCTGTTTCTGATCCTTCCCCACCGGCACCTGCTCTGCCTGATAGAGAAGAATATCCGCAGCCATGAGCACAGGATAAGAAAAAAGCCCGTGACTCGCAGTCAAACCTTTTGCTACCTTATCCTTATACGAGTGACAACGTTCAATGAGTCCCATCGGAGCAAGGGTAGAGAGAATCCAGGTCAACTCACACACTTCGGAAACATCTGACTGGACCCAGAAAATGCATTTGTCAGGATCTAAACCGAGTGCAAGGAAATCCGCAGCAGCCTCCAACGTGCCTTCTGCAAGAAGGTTCCGTTTGCGAACTGAAGTCAAGGCGTGCAGATCAACAATAAAAACATACAGTTCAGAATCTTCCATTCGGGAAATCATAGTCTGCATCATGCCAAAATAATTGCCAATATGAAGCTGCCCCGAAGGTTGTATGCCGGATAGAATTTTCATAACATTGCCTGGAGGTTAAGTTTAACAAGTGAATGATGTTATATAAAAAAAAGGAGCAGGAAAATAATTCCCTACTCCTTTTCTCATTACGATGCGTTACGTACACCAACTACGAATTTATTTTACCTCTTCATAATCAGCGTCTACCACGTCATCATCTTTTTCCTTCTCGGGCGCTTTATTATCAGAACCTTCACTTCCTCCGCCATCGGGATTCTCTTTAGCGGCCTGAGCATACATTAATTCTGCAAGCTTGTGGGATGCAGCAGTAAGCGCTTCAGTAGCAGTCTTAATAGCATCAATGTCATCACCCTCCATTACCGACTTCACATTCTCTATCTCTGATTCAACCTTCTTCTTAGTCTCATCATCAACTTTCCCCTCAAGATCTTTCAAGCTCTTCCCGGTTGCATGGACAAGCGCATCAGCAGAATTTCGAGTTTCTACAAGCTCTTTACGTTTTTTGTCATCTTCGGCATGCAGTTCAGCATCTTTGGTCATTTTCTCGATCTCTTCGTCGCTGAGACCTGAAGATGCCGTGATTTTGATAGACTGTTCTTTCCCAGTGCCCATATCTTTTGCAGATACATGGAGAATACCATTGGCATCAAGATCAAAGGCGACTTCAATCTGAGGTACACCACGTGGTGCAGGCGGAATGGACGTTAACTCAAAACGACCGATTGTTTTATTGCCCTCGGCCATTTCACGCTCACCCTGGAGTACATGAATGGAAACAGCAGGCTGATTGTCTGCAGCCGTAGAAAAAACCTGACTTTTCTTAGTCGGTACTGTTGTGTTTTTCTCGATCAGCTTAGTAGTAACGCCGCCAAGAGTTTCAATACCAAGAGACAGAGGCGTTACATCAAGCAGTAAGACATCTTTCACATCGCCCTGCAGAACACCACCCTGAATGGCAGCACCAATAGCCACAACTTCGTCTGGATTCACACCCTTGTGTGGATCCTTACCGAAAATCTTTTTCACCATTTCCTGGACGAGCGGCATGCGGGTCATTCCACCTACAAGGATGACCTCATCAATATCAGAAGCAGAGAGTCCGGCATCTTTTATAGCAGTCTTACACGGACCTACAGTACGCTCCACCAGATCTTCCACCAGACTTTCAAGTTTTGCCCGGCTCAGTTTGATATTAAGGTGCTTAGGCCCGGAAGCGTCAGCAGTAATAAACGGAAGGTTAATGTCGGTCTCTTTTGTTGTAGAGAGCTCCATTTTAGCTTTCTCCGCTTCTTCTTTTAAACGCTGCAATGCCATTTTATCTGTCTTGAGATCAATCCCCTGCTCCCGTTTAAATTCATCGGCAAGCCAGTTCACAATCCGCATATCAAAATCTTCACCGCCGAGGAAAGTGTCACCGTGGGTAGATTTCACTTCAAATACACCGTCACCGATCTCCAGAACAGAGACATCAAAAGTACCACCGCCAAGATCAAAAACTGCTATTTTCTCTTCCCCTTTCTTGTCAAGACCGTAAGCAAGGGAAGCAGCAGTTGGCTCGTTAATGATTCTCTGTACATTGAGCCCTGCAATTTTTCCAGCATCTTTTGTCGCCTGACGCTGAGAATCGTTAAAATAGGCAGGTACAGTTACTACTGCATCGGTCACCTCTTCACCAAGATATTCTTCTGCAGTCTGCTTCATTTTAGTAAGGATCATTGCAGAAATCTCAGCAGGTCTGTACTTTTCACCTTCAACTTCTACAGAAACACTGCCATTGTTTCCTTCTACTATCGCAAACGGACTGACCTCAATAGATTTCTTAACTTCCGGGTCAGTAAAATTACGACCGATAAGACGTTTAATTGCATACAGAGTACGCGTTGGATTAGTTACAGCCTGACGCTTGGCAACCTGTCCTACAGGACGTTCATCATTGTCAGCAAATGCAACAACCGACGGGGTCGTCCTGTTACCCTCAACATTGGTAATTACTTTTGGCTCACCACCCTCCATAACGGCAACACATGAGTTGGTAGTACCCAAGTCAATTCCGATAATTTTACCCATCTTTTTTTCTCCTTAATTTCTCACGGATTATTTTATCCGTCTTGACTCCTCAAAATTTTTATTGATTGCTCTATCTCTGATAGTGGCAACCTCTTCTAAAGTTGTCATCTTCCTTTATTTGTCAAGGGATTCCATTCTTTTTAACAATGGCTATTTCCCGGAATCTGCCTCTTCCTTTCCTGAAGAAACTACCACCTTGGCAGCACGTAACAACCTGTCTTTATAGTAATATCCCTTTTCAAACTCATTCACTACATGAGTTGCAGGCACGATGTTACTCGCCTCCATGGTCAGTGCTTCGTGGTGTTTGGGATCAAATTTTTCGCCAACACTCTCAACCGGCTTAACCTGGAACTTTTCAAGAGTAGAAACAAGACTCTTTAAAGTCAACTCAACACCTTCAACAAGAAACCCCAGATTTTTTTCAGCACTATTCTCGCTAGCCTCCCCCTGGTGAGCAATAGCCCTTTCAAGATTATCAACGACGGGAAGCATCTCCCTGAAAATTTGCTCACCCGCATATTTCAGGCTTGCCGAGCGCTCCCTCTCTATGCGTTTTTTAAAATTTTCGTTTTCAGCGGCCGCGCGCAGCATCTTATCGCGAAGATCTGCAGCCTCAATAAGGGCATCAGCGAGTTCTTTTTCCAGGTCTTGTTCTTCACTTGGCTCCAGAACTTCGTCCACAACTGTATTCTCATCGATCTCGACGGATGACAACTCCTCCCCAATGGTTTCAATTTCTTCACGAAGCTCGTCACTTTTCTTTTTTTTATTCACATGTCCCTCCATTCTCTCCTCAAAACTTGTAACCTTACCCGGTAAAGCTGAATAAGATCCCTGAGTGTCAAAATCAACTTTGTGCCAGCCAATCTCCCTATACAAACAGAGATGATTTTGACAAAGGATCTGAACTTGTGCCAACAATAAGTAGCCGGTTTTTTCTTGTCAAGAGAGAGAAAATCAAAAGGTTTCAAGGAGGGCAATGAGAAAACCGTCTGCGCGGTTCTGGATCTTCAGAACTCTGTATCTACTTGTCACATTTCATCATATTTGTTCAACTTGTTCAACAGCGTTTTTCGAGTAATTCCCAATCGTCTGGAGGCCTCACTTTTGTTTCCTGAAGTCTTGGCAAGTGTTTTGAGAATAAGCTGTTTTTCAGCTTCAAAAAGTGACTCAGACTGATTGCCAGCAGGCATGGTCAATTTTTCTTTCTGTTTTTGGATGGGTAAAGGGAGACTCCTCTCTGTCAATTCTGTGCCGCGCATGAGGATAATACCCCGCTCAATTGCATTTTCCAGTTCGCGCACATTACCCGGCCAGGGGTAGCAGGTCAGCAGATTCATACATTCAGCAGTTATTCCTTCTAAATCTCTCCTGTTTTTCTCAGCATACTTCCCGGCAAAATAGGTTACCAGTTCTCTGATATCTTTCCCCCGCTGTCGAAGCGGAGGAACTTCGAGCATAACAACATTCAATCTGTAATAGAGATCCTCCCTGAAGTTATTATTTTTCACCTCTTTTTCAAGATCTTTATTAGTAGCAGCGATTATGCGCACATCAACTTTGACCGTCTCATCTCCTCCTACCCGCTGCAGTTCATGCTCCTGCAAAACCCTCAGCAGCTTCACCTGCATCGCCTTGGAAGTTTCCCCTATTTCATCGAGAAAGAGAGTACCTCGATCGGCTTGAACAAACTTTCCCTCTCGGCGTGTTTCAGCACCTGTAAAAGCACCTTTCTCATGGCCGAACAGCTCAGATTCCAGGAGACTCTCGGCAAGCGCCGCACAGTTCACCTTAATAAAAGGTTCATTTTTCCTCTCACTATTATTATGCAGAGCTTCTGCAACCAGCTCTTTTCCAGTACCTGACTCACCACAGACAAGTACAGTAGCCTCAGTAGGCGCCACATAAGAAATCATCTCCAGCAAATCGGCCATTGGTGGAGATGAACCAATAATCCTGGTCTCAAGTTCAGTTTTTTCCTCTTCAACCTGGTATTTTTTTGAAGCAACCTGGTGGTGGTCAACTGCACGCTCGAGTGCAAGACGTAAGCGGTCAAAGTCAAGGGGTTTGGTCAGATAATCGTGGGCGCCCTGCTGAATAGTCTCTACTGCACTTTCCACCGTAGAGTATGCAGTCATCAGAATAACAGGTAAGGCAGGAGCAATAGCCTGAATACGATGAAAAGCCTCGCGACCATCCATCCTGGTCATGCGGATATCCATCAGCACGGCATCATAAAAATGGCTCTCCACTGCTGTCACAGCAGTAATTCCATCATCTGCCTCGACGGTCCGATACCCCCATTCAGCAAGCATCGAGCACAGCATATACCGATGCACTTGATCATCATCCACAACTAGAACGGATTTTAGGTGATTCTGTAATTTCATTAAATTATTGTTGTAACTTTTTGAGAAGCCAGCCAATATTTTCACCCAGGGTCTTCATGGTGCTCATACCCTCTTCATCTCCTGCCACCTCACCTTTTTCCCTGCCAAACCCGATATTCCAGTAGGAAGATCCTACCACAATCATTTCACCGATAAGAAAAAAATGGTTGAGAGAGTCGAACACATGAATGGCACCGGCTCTACGAACAGCAACAACTCCTGCCCCAAGTTTTCGTTTAAACATATTTCCGTTAGCTCTACTGACAAGCCCTGATCGATCAATCAACGCCTTCATTTCTGATGAAATATCAGAAAAGTAGGTGGGGGATCCAAGTAGAATAACATCTGCAGCAGCCATTTTTTCAATACATTCATTCACCACATCATTATCAAAGACACACCGCTGGTCCTTATTCTTAAAGCAGCCCATACAGGCTTTACAACCTGAGATTTCACTGCCCGCAAGCTCGACCAGTTCAGTTTCGACACCCACAGCCGCGAGGGGCTCAAGTACCGTATTCAGTAATAGCGCAGTGTTACCATTTTTCCTTGCACTTCCACAAAAAGCAACAGCTCTCATTATTTTCCCTCCAAAAGTTAGTAATTCTCTCACAAGTCTGCTCTGAACAGATTTCCAACTCAAATATGAGTTGATCCACCGAAAAATGCAAGAATAAAAACATGAATAATTTTGAATGATTTTACGAATATTTCATGTATAGTCATATGAAGATACTTCAACATTTTTCCAACAGCAAAAATAGAATGAAGGCTGTTAACCTGCAACCTTTCAGCCTGCCCTAAGGGCATCATGTAGCAAACACCCTAAATACAATTACCGCATGTGAGTTTTTTTGCCTGCATTTTCAATTTTTTTTACAGGGAGGGAGATTATGAAACACAAACCTTTTTTCAGGTTTCTCTGTACGATCACACTATGGTTCTACAGTATTGCAATTGTTCAGGCTGGTCAGGTAGTTACCAGCGATCAACGTGACTGGGCAAAACAGGCACTGGCACAGGAGGCAAACCTCGGGACGATTGAAAGTTCTCAAAGTGTTGCTGTTCTCTATTTCCACAATAAAACAAACCAGCAACGACTAAACGCTCTGCAAAAAGGACTTGCTCTAATGCTTATCACTGATCTCTCAAAAATCGACACTATCTTTGTCGTTGAGCGTATCAGAATTCAGGCCCTTCTCGATGAGATGGATATAGGCGAGTCAGGCCTGGTGGACCCGGCAACCGCGCCCAAAGTGGGTAAGTTGCTTAAAGCATATTACGTTGTTAACGGTGATATACACGATGGTTCGATAGAACCACTCGAAATTGGCTCCCATCTGCTTGATGTTCCTTTTAAAACCGTAACCAATCTGCCTCTCACCGCAGGAAGTTTAGAAGATTTGTTTCGCATGGAAAAAGACCTCCTGTTTAACATTGTTGAGCAGTTGAATATTTACGTCACACCAGCCCAGAAGAAGGAACTGGAAATGCCGCTTTCTCTTAGTTCTGCAGCCTTACTCGCTCTTTTTCTCGGTATTGACTACTCAGACAAGGGAATGTACAGCGATGCCGCAGAAATGTACAATCGTGCCATCACTGAAGATCCGGGCCTTAAACTGGCCCAGGATTCTCTGCAGGAATTAAATAATATGGGACTGGTTTCCAGTGAAGATATTTCCCGTGTTGAGCCTGAACCTGAGGAAATAGCAGTAGAAAGTGGTTCTGGTTGGGGAACAGTTGC
>JAOZLO010000320.1 GCA_029934775.1 Desulfocapsaceae bacterium | reverse complement strand
GGCCTGTGCCGCGTATAAGTCATACGTAAGCAGGCGTGACCGCGGAAAGATGCGGCGCCCTGTGAACAGTTACATAATATCAATACGCCATATGACCAAGAGACTTCATGATAAGGGCAAAACCCATGGCAAACATGCCGCTTAATCCCATGCCGCATGAAAATCCTGCAAGCAGGACAGGCGCGTATTGTCTCCACATGGGACCAAATTTTTTCATGAAGAAGTATCTGCCTGCAAATGCGCCGACGACTTCAAGAATAAGTCCATGGGGAGTCGACTGGCCAAGGCCGCGTACCACTCCATAGATAAGAAGGATCGGAAGACCGAAAAAGCTCAGGACAGCATACATTATAACGCCAAATCCCAGGCCGGTAAAAATTGTTATTCCATCCAGCGCCTGATAGAACATCGAATTTCCCTCCAGGGTGGAGGTCTGCATAAGGAGAGTATTTAATGCCTGTAGATGCCAGAGTTCCTGGGCAAATGGGTAACTTGCAGATGGAATGGGAGCCAGGCGCCAGATGAATTGGGAAAATATCAGGCTTGCTACCATTACTATGGGGAAAACAAGAAGTTCTGCTTTTATAATTCCCCGTATTGAGGTGCCGGTTAATTCAATCTGTCTGAACTGGACTGTCGCTTCTCCGTAATTATGGATAGGAATGGGGGCATACCAGATTTCGATTCCCTGGTAGCCAAAAAAACGGGCACCGGCAATAAAACTTGCCTCACGGACAAGGGGCAGGCTGACAAACTGTCCGGCTATACCTTCCATCCTGGCCGTGATATAGGAAATGATGGGTGTATAGATAAACCCGTAGGCGAGAAAGAAGACCCAGGGAAATGAAGGGACCAGCCACACACAAAGCCCGACATAGGCAAGCGTTGAAAAAAAGTAGATACCAATGGCTATCCAGAAATTAAAATCACCACGGCCGGCAGGAGGATTGAAGAGATCTTTTAGGGTACCTCTATCTTCTTTGCCTGATCGAAAAGAATGGATGACCGACCAGATACCTATAAATGCGATGGCAAGTCCCAACCCTATGCCAAAACTCATATAGAAATCAAAATTGTTGGCAAATACGGTATCTACTGTTTCCATACCCGGGTGCCATCTATGAAGTATACCAGCCGAATAGAGGAGCGGGTTGAGGATGATGGTGATTATTAAGCCGATGAGTCCCCCTATTACAGCCCAGAAGGGCAGGACCATTCCTACAAAAACCAACCCCAGGTCAAATTGCAGCCCGGTGGCTACCGCGGGAAGAAACCCTTCGGTGTATCCTGTGAGTTCAATCCAGGGGATGGGGATAAGGCGGATCTGTTCTGTGAAAATGAGACCTGAGACGATGGGAAGGAGGACATAAACAGAGCCGAAGAGAAGACCGATTACTCCGCCAATGGAAAAAACCCGCCATTTCCAGCTTGCCTTCTTTTCTTCTTTGGATTCGGCCAGGGCCATTGTACCAAGTGCTGCGACCGGTGCCATGGGAAAGGGCAGTTTTTCAACGTCTGAAGTGAGTCTGTAGAGGGCATATCCCAGGCCGAAATGATCAATGCGCTGAATAATCTGTGAACCTACCAGGAGAAGAATAGGAATTAACCAGTCTCTATGAAAAAAGCTTCTCTCCACCATAGATACAGAGTCGGCAGCCGGAGCGACCCAGGAGGGGATGAATTCTGTCACACCAAGCATTCGGGCTGCGTCTGATTGAACGAGATATTGATTCCAGAGCAACCCTGAGAAGGGAGATGCGAGTGCTGCTCCGGCCATATAGTAGAGAAGGAAAATCTCCTGCTGTTTGAGGTCGGAATGGGCACGTTTGGCTATCTCAGCAAAGAGAATGATGGTAACCCAGCGAGCAGCAGGTCCAATTCCCTGGCCGATCACCAGCTGCAGGTACATGGAACCCGGCATCATCAGAAAACCGATGAAAATAGCACCAATGATGGTTTTCCAGTCAAATCCTTCCTCGAAATGGTCAGGTGGTGGTAGAAGGTCCCGATATTCTTTTAGTTCTTTGTCGTCATACATAATATTTTTTTAATTGGGCAGCACCTGATAACTTGTATCACTGAAAAGTCCAATAAGGGCCCAGCTTCCCCCCATAAGAAAATCACCGATGATTAGGCCTATAAAGAAAAACTGCAGTTTCCTGAAAAAGACAATCCCGCCATATCTCATACAGAGAGCATTACATGCCCAGCCGATGAAAAAGCTCACCCAGAGAATACGCATGGCTGAGCTGTATGCTGTAAGGTAACCGAGGGGGTGGATAGGCCACCAGTAGAGCCTGTGGTAGCAGACTACCAGGATCAGCATAACAATGGTACCTGCAATGGTGAAATTGAACACCCAGCTCCCCGTTGTGGGTGCGGATGTTGTGAGCCGGTAGATGTTCTCATAGACTGAAAGTGTAGTCCTGGTTGCCCAGTCCAGCTGCAGTTCTCGTATACCGAAGCGGTAGCAGAGGAGCAGCATGGCCAGAACTGAGGCTGCCATCGAGACGATAATTGTGATCGCAAGAAAGGTAAAAAGAACGATGGCAGGCCGTTTGTTCTGGTGCAGATGGCGTGCGTGGAGGAGGGAGGGCATTAAGGATTCCCGTAGATCAACAAACAGAACCTTCTGGCTCATCCCGGCAAGAAGACCGTTTGCTCCGGCAAACATTTTGGCGCCAAAAAGAGCTATCAAACCATCTGTTGGAGCCGCTGTGAGAGTGAAATAAGCCAGTCCACCCTGGCAGATTATGCGGGTTGCAACAAGCATAATCATGAAAAATGCCCCTGTTACAAGGATTGCGGTGGAGAGACTCATGCCCATCCATACATACCAGCCAATGATAACGGCTAAACCGGCTATCGCACCCCAGAAGGAAATACGCACATCAAACCACTCAGTGCCGTCAGACGTTGGTTTGCTGAGGAAAAGGGACTGTTTACATACTTCTGTCAGGTGGTGTCTGGAAAGCCAGACGAGGAACAGAAAAAAAACTCCGTATGCCCCTATCATCTGCATCTCTTCGGGCCTGGCAAGAGTCGGGCCGAATGTCACTCCCAGTTCTGAAGCGGGGATAGAATACCCCAGTAGATTGAGAATACCGTAAAGTAGAGCACCGGCCAGAAAGAAGAACCAGAAAGAAAAAGAAATCTGCCTGGAGGTCAAAAAAGCAAAGCCGATAAATGCAGGATAGATGTAAATTTTTAATTTATGAAAACCGGTAAAAAGGCCGCTGTCTGAAAAATAGGGGCCGGCGAGAAAGAGAGTCGGGATAGCCGGAACAGATGGATAATAAAGATTTAAGCCGTTTATAAGGTGGAGCAGAACTGGTATGGACAAACCTGCCAGAAGAAAACGATTAAGGAAGAAACTTTTTACAGTCCCTTCATCGACAGCTTTGCTGATCATCTCAGGCACTTTAAGAAGCGGAAAATTCATTCGCTCATTGTGGATCCACTGCCTGGAGAGAAGGTTGAGCAGGAGAAGCATGACAGTGTAGCAGGCCAGTATAAAAAAACTCCACGCCAGCAGAGGTACAATCCAGGCTGACCAGGGAATTTCGAAGAACATTTCAAGCCATCCCATCCCTCTGCCCCCTGTGATGCCATTGTAGATGAGTTCGATTGCCTCATGATTTGATGGGATCAGTGAGGGAGGTATAAGCGGATGCAGGGTATCCTGCCAGTGATTGCCCATGGATGCGAAATGAACAGGTGCTGTCAGGTTGATGAGAAATGTACGGGCAAAACCGGTGTACGCAATTCCTGATCCGATGACCATTTCTATCCAGATGATCAGGAGTTCAGGCCCATTCAGGAGCAGTGACGATCTGAATAGTCTGCTGACAAAAGTTATACAGATCGCCATAAGGATGAAGAGAAAAAACGGAGCCAGGGGAAAATGTCCTCCACCAAGAGGAGTTGCCTGCATGTAGATATTGTTATAGGGGGTCAGCAGACATATCCCTGCAGCCAGCAGTATACCAATCACGCCAGCGCGCAGTCTGATAGGTTGTGATGTCAATTGTTCAGGTGAATTCTGCATGGTATCAACCCGGATTGAGAATCATATTCTCTTCAGCAATGGTTTTTTGAAAAGAGAGCTGTAACTGTTTATGGGCTTCGTGATCGATGGAGCGCCAGATCAGGAGCTGCTTACGGAGTTCATAGAGAAATGATTTATTGATACGCTGCCATATACCAGATTCTCCCGAAAGTCTGCTGAGAGAAATTTTGATTTCGAGAAAATTATTCCCCTCTCTTGCAGGGTAAAATTCGACATCGATATATTGAAGGATGCCGAAATCAAATGGTGCCAGCCAGACTTTGGCCCTGAT
>JAOZLO010000319.1 GCA_029934775.1 Desulfocapsaceae bacterium | reverse complement strand
GAGATCTTGAGTACGCGATCAGGCAGCTGAAGAAAAAATTACAGATTGACGGAATAAAAAGAGAATTAAAGCGCAGAGAGTACTACGAGAAACCAAGCGTTAAAAAGCGGAGAAAGCAGGCTGAGGCCCGCAGGAAACTCCGCAAATTTAATAGAATGAGAAAATCTTTTTAAATTGGCGTACGAACTTTAAAATGCTCCCAGGCAGGATGTCTAACAACAGACATTCCCGGACAACCTCCTGGAGCATGAGCCGTAACAGTTGAGGATAGTTATATCACCACCACTTCCCACACAGTTCAACACTGCCCGCGACTTTTTTTTACATCACCTCATCTCGGAAAGACGACTGGCAGAAAATAGCGTTGAAGCCTATTCTGCAGACATTACTCTCTTCCTCACATTCATTAAAACTAAGGGGAAAAGACATCTTAACAGGGTAGATGCTTCTTTAATCCATGATTTCCTTGAACACTGCCGGCACAATTCTGTTTCAAATCGAAGTAATGCCCGACGCATCTCCGTACTGAAATCTTTTTTTTCTTTTCTGGCACAACAGGATATTGTCAAGCAAAACCCTTTTGCCATGATCGACCTGCCAAAGAGCGGTCGCACTCTGCCCAAAGCCCTTTCGCTCAACGAGATTAAACGCCTCCTGACCCCACCTGTAAAAGATTCATCTTTTACTCGGCGTGACAGTGCCATGCTGTTTCTCCTCTACTCTACCGGATTACGGGTTTCAGAACTTATTCGCCTCCCCCTCTCCGCATGTAATATTTCTGCCGGTTTTGTTCGAGTTCTAGGCAAAGGGAATAAGGAGCGCCTGATCCCCTTTGGCGAACAGGCAAAAGAAAAAATCGAATTCTATCTCAAAACAGCCAGGCCATTAATCTTAAAAGGAAAACAAAGCAACTTTCTTTTCGTCACACGTAGAGGCAGTTGCATGACGCGACTGAGATTCTGGCAGATTATCCGCAAAGCAGCGATGGCTGCCGGTATTGAAAAAGATATCTCTCCCCATATGATCCGCCACTCTTTTGCGACCCATCTCCTGAGCCATGGAGCAGACTTACGTTCCGTACAATTGATGCTCGGCCATAGTGATATTGCTACTACCCAGATTTATACTCACATTGACCAGAGCAGATTGAAAAATATACATAAGAAATTTCACCCCCGGGGTTGATGAGGAGACTGTCACTATGCAGCTGATCACAACACATTTGAACGCGGATTTTGACGGGTTGGCTTCAATGATTGCAGTCAGAAAGCTCTACCCTGATGCAGTACTCGCCTTTCCCGGTTCACAGGAGCGCAATGTTCGAGATTTTATTTCCCAGAGTCTGCTCTATAAATATGACTTTCTCAAAACCAGGGACGTTCAACTGTCATCTATTGATACCCTCATTGTCGTCGACACACGATCTTCAAAAAGACTGGGGCCATTTGCAAAATGTCTTGATAACCCAAACCTGAAAATTCATCTCTACGATCACCATCCCAAAAATTCCGGCGATCTTACCGGGGAGGTTGAACGAATTAAAGATTTTGGTTCCACAACAACATTGCTGATGACGATACTGCAGCAGAAGAAAATTGAAATCACACCTGAAGAGGCAACACTTTTTGCCCTCGGTATTTATGAAGATACCGGCTCGCTCACTCACCTGACCACAACCCCTGCAGATCTTAAAGCCGCAGCATGGCTTGTAGAGAAGGGAACAAAACTGGACCAGGTTGCTCAATTCATTACACACGAATTAACTTCCATACAGATCAGTCTGCTGCATGAATTGATGAAGACGGCCAAACAATATACTATTCAAGATATTGAGGTGGTTGTTATTACTCACTCCCTCCCTCACTATATGGATGAATTCGCACTCATTGTCCGGCGTTTCATGGCCATGGAAAACATTAATGTGCTCTTTGCACTCATTTCTATGGGAGGGCGTATCTATCTGATTGCCCGCAGCCGAATTGCCGATGTTAATGTCGGAAATATCGCCCGTGACTTTGGAGGTGGAGGACACGCCACTGCAGCCTCCGCTACAATGAAGGACATCACCCTTATCCAGGCACAGGAAAAACTTATTCAAACCCTGCACAAGTATATCCACCCTCAGCCTATTGCCAGGGAAATGATGTCGCAGCCGGCAATCACCATCCCTCCGGTAGCAACCATCACTGAGGCCAAAGTAATACTGACTCGCTACAGTATAACAGCCCTTCCTGTCTGCAATGGTAAAAGTGCATCTGAAAAACAATCATCACCAGTTGAAGGCATAATCACGCGGCAGATTATTGAGAAAGCGGCACATCACCATCTCGATCATCTCCCTGTCAGTGACTATATGACTACCGAAGTAAAAAGTCTGCCCCTTGATGCCACCCTGGCAGACATTCAGGAATTGATCATAGAAAATCATCAAAGGCTGATCCCTATAGTTGAAGATAAGACCCTCATTGGTATAATCACTCGAACCGACCTGCTCAACCGTCTGGTAAACGACCCTGCTCACCTGCCCAAAGATCTCCTGCATGAATCTGAACATCCATCTCTTGAAAGAGAGCGGAATGTTAATACTCAAATTGTTGAATGTCTCGACAGGGAGATGATCCAGCTTATTCAGACTATCGGAGAAGTTGCCGATACTATGAAATACAGCGCATTTGCCGTAGGCGGTTTCGTTCGTGATCTACTGCTTAAGAAACAGAATTTTGATCTGGATATTGTTGTTGAAGGAGACGGTATCCTCTATGCAAAGCAGCTTGCCCGCCATCTTGGAGGAAGATACAGGACCCATGAGCGTTTTAAAACCGCTGTGGTGCTTCTGCCAAACGGATTCAAAATAGACATAGCAACTGCACGACTTGAATATTATGAATATCCGGCGGCGATGCCTACAGTTGAGCTCTCTTCAATAAAACTGGATCTTTATCGCCGGGATTTCACCATCAATGCCATGGCAATGCACTTAAATCCAATACATTTTGGCATTCTAATCGATTTTTTCAACTGTCAGAACGACCTCAAACAAAAAACAATAAAGGTCCTCCATAATCTCAGTTTTGTTGAAGATCCAAGCAGGATATTTCGTGCGATCCGGTTTGAAAAGAGGATGGAATTTCTCATATCTCCACACACCAAACGACTCATTATCAATGCCGTAAACATGGATTTATTCGGTAAAACAGATGATCCTCGTTTTCTTTCCGAATTGAAAATTATCTTCTCGGAAGAAAACCCTCTGCCTGCAATACAGCGTATGGCTGAATTCAAACTTTTCAAATTTCTCTGGCCCGACCTTCGTCCTCATCTCAAGATTGACCGCCGGTTCATGCATATCCTGACCCAGGCACATATAGCGATTTCCTGGTTTCGGCTGCTCTATCTTAAAGATGACTGTCAGAACTGGATTGTCTATCTCCTTGCTATTATGAGCAGATCCCGGTTGACAGAACTCCAGTCTTTCTGTCTGAGATTTAAAGAAAATCCTAAAATAGCCGCCTACCTTCTACTGCAAAAAGAATATGCAGACAAAGCAGCCCACCAACTTGCCCGAAACAACGATCCGACAAACAGTCAAATCGTTGCCCTGCTGGAAGAACTGAGCATTGAAGGATTACTCTACCTCATGGCTATTGCCCGAAAAAAACACATGAAAAAATCGATATCGCTCTACGTCACAACTCTTCGACAGATACGGGCAGAGTTGACTGGACAGGACCTCGTGAACCTCGGCTACAAACCTGGCCCCCTCTTCAAAAAGATCCTGGCTGAACTGCGAAACGGCAGGTTGGACGGCCTTGCATGCGATCGAGACGAAGAATTAGTTTTGTTAAAAAACAGTTTCCCGCTATAAAAACTTGCCCCTTCCCCGACAGTGCTTACTACTTCTTTTTAGTGATATCCGGTTAGGAATGTGCAATAAGATTTATTTTTTTGCCCAACGGTGACAATGAATAATTTTATAACCCAGCTCATAATTCTTGCTCCACCGCTTCTTCTCGCCCTGACTGTGCATGAATTTGCCCATGGGTATATAGCCTATCGCCTGGGAGATCCCACCGCAAAAAACCTGGGCAGATTAACTCTCAACCCCCTGAAACATCTTGATCCTATAGGGACAATTGCCTTTTTCTTCATCAAGTTCGGCTGGGCAAAGCCGGTACCAGTCAACCCTGCCTATTTTAAAGACCCTAAAAAAGACATGCTCTGGGTAGCCCTTGCTGGTCCGGCGACCAACCTTGCCCTGGCCATTATAAGTGCAATTGTAACCAAATTAGTCTGGGCACTGGCTTCCACTCTCCCCTACTCCACCGCTGCGGAGGCCATTCTCGT
>JAOZLO010000318.1 GCA_029934775.1 Desulfocapsaceae bacterium | reverse complement strand
GCTTGGCATCGCTCTGCTGCTCCTCTCCACCCCCCGTCTCCGTGCCAGCCTGGCATTTCTTCCGGTTAAAACTGCCCTGCGAAACCACTGGGATCTTCGCCCCATCAGCCGGGAGCGCTTTCCCGCTCTGATTGACGCTGCCGAAAAAAGTATCGCAATACACGAGGACAGCCAGTACTTTCATGGCCTGGGGTGGATGCACTACCTCCATGCCATGGCTCTCGGCTTTGACACCGCGGAAGCCGGAGAATCCCTTGGTAACGCGCAACAGGCCTTTGAGGCCCGCCTCAGATCTTCACCGGTGGAACCTGCCGAATGGCTGAGACTGGGATGGATCCACCTGCTCCTCAGGCATCCTGCCGGCGATATTATGGACTGCTGGAAAATGTCTGTGTTTACCGGGCGTGCAGAGCATTATCTGTTGCTTGACCGTTTGAAACTGGGATTACACTATACCGATTATTTTGATGATGACGGGTTGAACCTGCTGCGGGACCAGATTCTGTTAGGCTGGAGGTATAAGAAATCCGAAATGACACACTATTTCAGCAGCAGGCCCTTTGCTGTGAAGAAGATCCGCGGCCTGCTTTTTGAGCGGGCCCCGGAACTCCTTGCAGAGATGGAAGATGCCTATGAAGCAGTTCGTTAGAAAGCTCTTCAGTAGACAACACAATCCTCCTGTTGTCCCCTGCTGTCCTGAAGGACAACGGATCTATTGTGTTGGAGATATTCATGGCCGGGTGGATCTGCTGGAGCAGCTGCATACACTGATTGCAGATGACGCCAAAGACTCTCCAAAACAAAAAACAATCATTTACCTGGGAGACTATATCGATCGGGGTGATGATTCCAGAGCTGTCATTGACAGTCTGCTGAACAAGCCATTAAAAGGCTTTGAAGCAGTGTATCTTCGAGGCAACCACGACCAGACTCTGCTCGATTTTCTGGGGCAGGATGAAGTTGGCCAAGGGTGGCTGAACCATGGTGGTCTGGCAACTCTTACCAGTTATGGTGTACGGGTAAACAAACTACCGGCCCGTAAAGGGGACTATGTCGCGCTGCAGCAAGAGCTTATGGAGAGATTGCCCAAAACCCACCTGGCCTTTTTACACGCCACCCGGATGAGTTACCAGGCCGGCAGTTATTATTTCGTTCACGCAGGTATCCAGCCGGGCATTGATCTTGAAAAACAACAGGCCGAGGACCAGCTGTGGATTCGCGAGGAATTTTCAGGATATGGCAGGCACCATGAAAAAATCATTGTTCATGGCCATAGCATTTGCGATGAGCCGCAGCTCAAAATCAATCGTATCGGGCTGGACACCGGCGCCTACATGAGCGGCAGGTTAACCGCCCTTATTCTGGACCGGGAGAGCCGGCGCTTTATTCAAACCCATGCATAGAATCATTTTTTACGCACTGCTGCTGCTTGTTGTCCTGGCACCACTGCCATTTGGCAGCAACATCGCCCTGGCATGGAATCTCTGCGCCACCCTGACTGCAGTGCTGACCCTCCTCTGGGCGGTGAGTATGCTTAAATCTCCGCAAAAGGTCTCCCTCTCTCTCAGCCCCCTGATTATGGTGTTGTTCCTGATCCCCTGTGTATGGGCCCTGATGCAGGTCTCAGGGAAGATGCCGGCTGGTTGGGCTCACCCGATCTGGCAGCTGACCGGAGAAGCCTTCCAAGAACAACTCCCGGGACGAATCACGCTGGCTCCCGACAAAACCCTGACAGCACTCATGCGCCTGATAAGCTATGGCCTTGTCTTCTTTCTCAGTTTTCAGTTTTGTCGAAATCGTGACAATGCCAGGATTGCCATCCAGTGGATATCCGTAACAGGCGTTCTCTATGCCCTGTATGGCCTGGTAATTCATTGGGGAAAATTCGGTACCGTGCTGCTCTATGCGAACAAAGGTTCTATCGCTTCTGTCACCAGCACTTTTATTAATCGCAACTCCTATGCAACCTATGCGGGTTTCACCCTGATCTGCGCCATGGCCCTGCTTCTGGAAACAATGACCCGCCCGCAGAGAGGGATGGGCGGACATCTACAGGGCAAACAAAAACGCATTGAACAGTTTGTGGTGAAAAGCTGGCTCCCTTTGGTCGGGATCATGCTGATGGTGGTGGCGCTGCTTTCCACCCATTCCCGCGGCGGGTTTATCAGTACAGCCGTTGCCATGGCACTCCTGCTGCTCGTCTTTTCCCGGAAGAACCGGCTTAACATCAAGGGTTTTTCCGCGGCAATTGCGAGCCTTCTGGCCGTGACCTTCATGGCCTACACCATCAGCAGTGCAGTGCTCCTCAAACGACTGGACACCATATCACTGGAATCGGAGGCCCGGCTTGCCGTCTACGAAAACACCATGGATGCCATCAGTGATAATCCCTGGCTGGGTTTCGGGTATGGCTCGTATGAACAGGGCTATCGTCTCTACCACCTTGACGAGATCCAGGGCTTATACCATAAAGCCCACAACACCTACCTGGAGAATCTTTTCGGTCTGGGCATACCTGCAGCAACGCTCTTATTCCTCTCCATCCTTGCTCTTGTGATTACTCTGTTCAGGGGAATCAGGCGCCGTCACAGGGACTGGCTCTATCCCGCCATCGGCCTCGCAGTGACCATTCAGGTTGCCATCCATTCCCTGGTTGATTTCAGCCTGCAGATCCCGGCCGTCGCCATCACCTATGCCGCCATTATCGGGGTTGCCGCGGCCCAGTCTTTTTCATCAATAAGAAAGTGATATTTCAAGACCCCGAGCTTTTACAAAGGGAAAAAAATCTATACCCCGCTTAAATAAATGGTGTATAATTACTGCAAATTTCTTTGAGAATTATCTAACCTCTTATTATTCTGCTGCATCCTTGATACTGTGACAACTTATTCATTTTCACTTCATATAGTATTCTTTTTCCTGCTGACCGTTGTTGGTTCCTGCGTAACGTGGTTTTTTTATAAAACAGCAATAGCAATCGACCAGCCAAACGAGCGTTCCAGTCACCATGATACCATTCCCCGTTCAGGGGGTGTCGCCATTGTCGTCACTTTCTTAATCGGCATGCTGCTTATCTACTGGTTGGGTGATAAAACACATATACAGCAAAGCTATATGATCAGCTTTGTTGTGGCGTCGTTGTCTGTTGCACTCATCTCCTTCCTGGACGATATTAAAAGAAAAAAGACCCTGATTAAACTTGCTGTGATGATATTTGCTATACTCATTGCAATGGCAGGAGGGATTTTGCTTGACCAGTTATTTATCCCTGTTTTTGGTTATGTGCACCTGGGCTGGTTTGCCTATCCGCTGACTTTTTTCTGGATACTCGGCCTGACCAATGCTGTCAATTTTATGGATGGATTAGACGGGTTAATCGGTGGAACGGCAGCCATCGTTGCCCTGTTTTTTATGGTAATCACATTTTATCAAGGCAGCACATTTGTCTATATTACCTCCTATACAATCCTGGCTGGAACCATAGGGTTTCTCTTTTTTAATTTCCCACCGGCAAAAATATTTATGGGAGATGTCGGCAGTGTGTTTCTGGGCTTTGTGTTTGCCACACTGGCTATTATTGCGACACGATACGACCATTCCCACACCTCCTTTCTAGTTATGCCATTATTGTTGTTTAATGTGATTTTTGACACTTTTTTCACTTTTTTACGGAGATGTGTTCGCAGGGAAAATGTGATCCAACCCCATCGCAGCCATTTGTACCAATTAGTGCAGCAAATGGGCTACACTCATCTGGAAGTGTCTCTCATGCAGTATTGTTTCTGCTTTCTGCAGGGCCTTGGTGCACTCTGGATGGTCCATCTCTACGGCAATCAAAGGCTCTATGTGTTTTTGCCATTCTTAATTTCTCAAAGTGTATACGCCTTTTGGGTGATCAGGAAGGCAAAGGAGAGGGGATTAATATGAGCAAGACACAACTTATTTTTGGCTTGCGTGATCTTCCACGGCCGCGGGGAGATGGTTTTCTTTACTATAAATTGTATCCCAATTATCACGAAAAAATTCTCGTTCATTTTAATCTGTACAATACCAAACCTGCAGAGCTGAAGGATTTTTTTGCCGGTGGGATCAAGATAATGCTGGGATCAGCCGACTTTAAGAAAAATGGGAGCAGTGATATGCTGAATAGCTATAGTACTGAAAATATGCGGGCCTGGTCTACAGAAGTGCTGGCTGAGCTAATTGCTGCTATGACAAAGAGCCGCAATTAGTTAGAAACAACCACGAACAATAGCTATAACCCGCAACAGATCCTCCCCAGCCATACCGGTACCAGAAGGCAGACAAAGACCAGTCGTAAAGATCTCTTCAGCAACCTGTCCG
>JAOZLO010000317.1:3329-4346 GCA_029934775.1 Desulfocapsaceae bacterium | reverse complement strand
TCATATTTATCAAGAGATGGTTGATTCATGGCAATGAACACATCCACCTCAGCAGGCATCGGAGAGGCAATGGGATCATCAGAAATAATCACTGTGCAGTTTGCCGTTCCACCACGCTGTTCTGGACCATAGGCGGGATAATAGGTCACGTTTTTATCAGCATCTTTTGCGGTAAAACCCAAAAGCTGGCCCATCAACATAACCCCCTGGCCACCAAATCCAGCGATCGTCAACTTATTTTCCATTTTCTTCCTCCCCTTCCGGTACCTTAAATTCACCCAATGGAAAAAATGGAATCGAATTTTCCTTCATCCATTTTAGCGAATCCAATGTTGACATTCCCCAACAAGTGGGACAATTCGACAACAGCTCTATGAATACGTAGCCGGCACCGGCCATTTGCAATTCAAAAGCTTTTCTTATTCCCTTTTGAGCCTTTTTAATGTTTATCGGTGAATCCAAAGAGAATCGCGCCACATATACCGGTGCGTCCAATTGAGCTATTAACTCACACATTTTAAGCGGATAGCCGGTTGACTCGATATCCCGTCCTTTCTGAGAGGTCGTTGTTTTCTGGCCAATAAGTGTTGTGGGAGCCATCTGGCCACCGGTCATACCGTAGACACCATTGTTGACAAAGAAAGTTATGATATTCTCTCCCCTGTTTGCGCAGTGCATAATCTCTGCAAGACCTATAGATGCAAGATCTCCATCACCCTGGTAGGTAAAGACCATCTTATCCGGCAACATTCTTTTATAACCGGTTGCCGCAGCCGGTGCACGACCGTGTGAGCAGGCTATATTATCGACATTCCAGTACAAAAGGCCCAACCCACTGCAACCTACCGGAAGAAAAGCAACTGTTTTTTCCCTCAACCCGAAATCATCCAGTGTACCAGCAATCAGATTGTGAGCCACACCGTGCAGACACCCGGGGCAGTAAGTGCTAGACACATTTTTTAATGATTTTGGTCTGCTGTGAACTTTTTCCATTTTCAAATCCCTCTCCTATTTGGT
>JAOZLO010000317.1:0-3319 GCA_029934775.1 Desulfocapsaceae bacterium | reverse complement strand
TTCATTTACTTTTTCCACAATCTCCGAGTCCTGTACAGGAACCCCGCCTGATCGGTTACAGGAGGTGATTGGAATACTGCCGCAGACTGCCAGCCTCACGTCTTCAACCATTTGACCGGGAATTGCCATCTCAGAACAGAGAATGTGTTTCACCTTTGCCGGATCCAATTTCTTAAAAGATGCGTAGGGAAAAGGGGAAACTGTAACAGGCCTGATCAGGCCTACTTTAATGCCGTCCGCTCTCAATTTTTTCAACGCCGACTTGGCGATCCTGCCGACAAAACCGAAGGCGGTGATAACTATTTCAGCATCGTCAAGCATCAATTCTTCAACAAGTACGTCCTCTTCCTGCCACCTGTCGTACATTTTTCCCTGTTCGATATTAAACTGCTCAACCTCAGCTTCAAGTGGGGAAACGAACGAGGTGATTGATCGTGGATCTCTATCCTTGCAACCTGTTATAGACCAGTCACTTTTATCAGGAAACTCGGTTTTCTGCTCAGGAAGAACAACCGTTTCCATCATGTTACCGATGGCGGCATCCGCCAGAACCATGACCGGATTTCTATCCCTGTCAGCTAAGTCAAAGGCTTTATAGGTCAAATCGACCGCCTCCTGGACAGTCGCCGGAGCGAGTACCATTAGCCTGGAGCCACCACAGGTGATAGCCTTGGTGGCCTGGAAATAATCCTGCTGAGAAGGTCCAATACTTCCAATTCCCGGCCCCCCCCTGCTTACATTTACAATTACTGCGGGGATCCGGGCACCAGCAAGATGAGAAATGCCTTCCGATTTCAAAGCAATTCCGATGCTGGACGACGAAGTCATTGAACGTATGCCACCGGCACCCGAACCATAAAGCATGTTAATTGCGGCAACCTCGCTTTCAGCTTGAATAAAAACCCCATCCACTTCCGGAAGCCGTCTGGACAAATATTCCGGCATTTCATTCTGCGGTGTGATCGGGTAGCCGGCAAAAAATTTGCAGCCCGCACGAATGGCCGCTTCCGGTATAGCCTCATTGCCTTTCATAAATACCTTTTCCATATGAATATCCCTTTCCCAAAAAACTTGAATGAATTTCTTAATTACTGCTTCGTCTTTTTTTCTTTTTTCTTTTTATCTTTGTACACTTCGATGACAGCATCAGGACAACACAGTGCGCATAACGCACAGCCGATACATTCGTCAGTTGCCATTTCTGAATACCGATATCCTTTCTTGTTTACATTTTTGCCAATCCGGAGGACTTCTTTGGGGCATACCGACACACAAATCTGGCAACCTTTGCAGAACTCCAGTGCAATCTCTACCTTGCTCATTTCTTTACTTCCCCCTTTAAACATTCTTTTTGCCGCAACTCGTTATTCCCCTGAATCAATGCTGACACGGGGTCGAATTCTGAAAACATGCCTGCCTGATCGAAACAAATCGCCGTCCCATAAATGTTCAGGAACGGCAAGGAGATCTGCTGACATCCCCAGTTTTTCCATCATCTGCAGGAGCCGCTGGTGACCAAGAACAATTTCTTTTGCTGTCGCTTCCGCGCCTGAGAATGGATTGCTTATTACTTCAATCTCCTGTAAGCCGGAGACACGTTTAATAGCAGTAATCGTTTCCTCGATATGAACCGCTTTCTGACAAAATGGTCGAAAACAGTTAATGAGAAAGTATACAACCGTATCTGGTCCACTTAGAAGCTCAGCATACTGCCCGATATTACAGGCACCAGCCGGCCCTCCCCCGACATCAAAAACAATTCTACTTTTTCTATCCGCGATAATTGCCTCAACCCCTTTAGGAACAATTGGGGCATCCAGGAATTTTTCTCCACTATGAAAATGTATCCCTGCATCTGTCAGTTCCTTTTTGACATCGCGGGACCGGCACAATGGCTTCGACTGGTCCATATCAAAAAAGTGAATATTTTCTCTTTGTAAATTGGCAAACGACAGAGCGTAATGAATGGCCAGTTCAGACTTTCCACCTCCCGGACCACCCAGAAACACATATTTCATGACTCTGCTGTCAAGCAGATCTTTAAAAAATTGACTTCCCATCTTTATTCTTCCAACTCCGCCCTGCTCTATTTTCCAACCCTGTTATCTCCAGGGTGCATCCATCATGTTGAACAACTTGGATGACAAAATCTTTTCATATACATGCCAACACAGCAATTACTATGCCCATTGAACAACGACGCCCTTATCCATTGATATTACACGGTATTATAACCTTTACCGCCCTCTATCCATAAACAACGGTTCATATTTCGCCAAAGAACTGGCCATATATAGTCGTCAAAAGAATGTCTGTCACCCGGCACACACAACCGCAAGCATATGTGCCGGAACGTCTCCAATACCAT
This sequence comes from Desulfocapsaceae bacterium, assembly GCA_029934775.1. Lineage (GTDB taxonomy): Bacteria > Desulfobacterota > Desulfobulbia > Desulfobulbales > Desulfocapsaceae > Desulfomarina. Next base: position 951 of record JAOZLO010000317.1, on the reverse strand, counting down.
GAAATCTATGGCTTTTAGATGCATCCAGATAAACACTGTCGCCCTGCTCAAGTCGGTATTCCTGGCCATCGTAAAGAAGTTCAATTGTGCCGGATACAATAAAGTCAAATTCCTGGCCGTCATGGGAAATAGGATGGGGAGCCGGGGCTCTGGGATCAAATATCAGCATAAATGGTTCCATTATATGACCAACTGTACCAGGCCGTGTCAGTGAACTATACGAATAACTCTGTTCGGTTGTGCCCATCTGGCCTGTATAAGACTGGCCTGCGCGACATATTGTCAGGGACTCGGAAACCGTCCCCCCGCCGTGCAGTAATCCTTCAATCTTCGATCCTAATACTCTTGAAAGTTTGATCACCACCCCGATTGAAGGCACTGCTGTTCCATCTTCGTATGATTGCAGCTGGGATATTTCCATGCCGGTCAGTTTACAGACCTCCTGCTGAGAAAGCCCTTGTGCCTCACGTAATTTCTGAACACGTTCACCAACATATTTGCGCATATTCTTCCCTCTCTTCTGTCTTTATAGATTCCGTCTTGCAGGAACAATCCGCCCACTCAACATCCGCAGATGATTCCAGTATTTTTCAATACCGGGACGGATATTCTCCTCTGTCACTCCGGATTTTCTGAACCGCCGTTGCAGAGAAAGATACATCATCAGAGCCTCACTTGAGAAATCAGGCTCTATATTGATCACATACCGCTCACCGTCAAACACTTCAAATACCGGAAAAAGACCTGATCGAACTGCCAGCCGCACAAGCTCTATGCTCATGGCAGGTTCAGATTTCCAGCCGGTCGGACATGGTGCCAGGACGTGCAGGAAACGAAAGCCTTTCATGTCCAGAGCTGCACGGAGTTTACGCAGGGTATCGTCGGCATGGGCAAGAGAGATGGAAGCCGCATAAGGAATACGGTGGGCGGCCATGATGCCCAGAATGTCTT
>JAOZLO010000316.1:2288-4354 GCA_029934775.1 Desulfocapsaceae bacterium | reverse complement strand
CATAGAGTGATGTTTTTCCAAAAACAGGTGTTAAAAAGGGAGTACTGCTGGTTGAAAAAAAAGCGCTTTGCCACCAACTGTTTTGCTCTCGTTCACCAAGATACCCAACAACTATTCGGAGCTTGATCAGATTTGTTAGATTATTAGAAGTCATAATTCAATACACCTTTAATGATAAGATAAGTAAATATCTGGTATATATCACTTTTTGTCTGTTGAGTAAAAAAGAATCGTTTCCTGGCTGGAATCCATCAGTTTATCTATTCCTCCAGAAAGATCATAAAGGTGTTTATGAGACAAACCTTCTTCGTTAATGCAGGATATTTCAAGCATTCTATCGTGGAATGTCTTCCCCTGCTGAAAGGATAGCACGCGAACGTTCACCTGCGTATCAAACACATCTTTAACAGCTGTCTCTATACTTTTCTTAACTTCTGAGGCAGGCTTATGATTAGCATCCTGATGATGCATTTCTTTGCACATCACAAATATGCTTTCCACTTGTTGGAGCTCAGTCTTCAGTTCGTGCAGTAACTTCTGTAACGAATCAAGATGGTATTGATCTGCACCACAGTATGGATCTTTAATTGTGATTTTCTCTGCCCATGCGTTGTTAACAGGTGCAAAATACTCCTGAAAATTTCTAGGTTGATTTTTTCCTAAAGCCCAACGTTGCATCTGGTATTCTGGTGGAAAAATTTCATCCAGAGTATGTGGTGTTGATTTACTTAGCAAATATTTGGCTGCCTCTACAAAAGAATCATTTGAATAAAGTCGATATATAGGTTGAGGCAACAATTCGTCAAACAGTGCCGGGATCGGATAATCACTGAACCAAATAGGTGCTTTCAGCTCTGGTGCTGAAAATATTCGTGGGATTTGTGCTGTTATTTTTTCCTCCAATTGGGAAATCACAAGTCTTCCCTGTTCGATGTATGGTTTTAAAAGAGCTAGAATCATCCTCTGTTGTTGAGCTAGTTGAGTGAGGGAAGGAATCTCATTTTCTAAATGGATGAAAATCTTAGAATCTTGATTAAGCATACCTATAAGCCAAGAAACAAGTGGGCTATCAGTTTTACTAGCATTGCTCATTAGTGTTTTGCCAGCAATGTGAATCTCTTTAAAAGTAGCCAGTTGTTCAGTGAGACCTGCTAAATTGGGATATTCCCACAATGTGCCTCCTTGATTAATAATAGGATGTTCAATAGTGTGAGATAGAAGTTTACGTAGCCAGTTCAGTACCGGTTTTCGATCAAAATAATCCCAGGAGAATTGATTTGAATAATCGTATAAACAATGACGACATGCTGTGGCACATTTATTAGGACAGTCAAGTCGTCGAATTGCAGCTTCAAGGATATCGTTAATCGAAAGTTCATTATAAATACGAACAGCATATCCTGCTCCACCTGGTACAGAATCGTATAAAATGGTTGTTAAATACCTCTGTCCGAGTTTATGCGATGATCGAACTACATTTGCCTGTAATCCCATAATACCAGTAGAGGCGAAACGTAAGGCCTCATTCATCGTTCGTGCAAAAGATTCATAGTAACGACTTATTTCTTTTGGATGAGACAGGCTCTTTTCAGGTGACGGTATCTCTTGGGTAAAACGAAGTAAACACACATCTGTATTAAAAATATGCGCCAAATCTACAGGCCAGTCCATGTTTCTATTAGTACATGATTGACTACCGAGAAGTTCAGAATGTTTTACATCCTTTCTCTCCAGTTTTGATGCAGGCTCCATATAATTACACCAGCTGCAACGGTGAAAACCAACACGATTCCTTCCTCGATTCACAACGAAAAGTGTTCCAACCGGCTCATCTTGATTAACAGCATGACTGCGGAGAAGAGCTTTACTGATTATTGGGTTATCGGTCTGAATAAACTGATCACTTCGAGCTATTGATATAAGTCTCGCTTCATCAGCATATTGTTTACGGGCACGATGCTGAGCTGGATCTTTACCCTTGCGATCTTTATATGCAGTAACAAAACCACGCGGCTCAATGAATGATCTAATCTGCCTATTGGAATCATTGGCACAAAATTCACATG
>JAOZLO010000316.1:0-2188 GCA_029934775.1 Desulfocapsaceae bacterium | reverse complement strand
GGCTCAATGAATGATCTAATCTGCCTATTGGAATCATTGGCACAAAATTCACATGATCCGCCTAAATCATCTTTCTCTTCACCAACCTCAATATGATGACACTCCTGGCATGCTACATAGAACCTTGTTGGCATAAAATCTCGTGGAAAATACGCCAGTCCTGCACTTGTCCACAAACGTCCATTGGCAATTACTTCACCGCCAGGTGCGTATTCACTCACACCAAGCATTGCATCTCTGGAAAGAGATACATCCCCCTGCCCGGCAAATCTTCCTCCAGAGTTATATTCTTTGGTAACGTCAAGAGTAAGAGAATTCACAGGAAAACTATACGTTGGAATTAGTCCATTACTGGAAAGCTGTGTTACAAGGAACTGCCCCATATATTTCTTCTGCATATTTTGCCATCGTGCTGCCCGGGGAAGTTCATTTTGTTGTATATACTCTGCTGTTTTTGATTCATATATTGACCAACGGCCATGTATTACTGAGGCAAAAACAGTTAACTGCTCAATAAAATATTTCTTTAGGCTCTCTCCGTGTAACGCTAAGCCATTACGAATGTCTCCAGGAATTTTAGTTCCTAATTGTGTGGCTTCCGCCAAGCACAATTGTCCTTCCTCCTTTTCTAGCCAGCTATTCATTGCATCAATAAATTTTCTATAATCCTTCTCTCCAAACGAAGGACCAAACAGATCCGCCAGTGAGGGAGCATTTACAGACAAATCTTTAATCCTATGCTTTAGGAATCCTGATAGAATTATGGAATTTTGATGCCGTTGAAAGAGTTTGGCATTGTCTAGATGTATTTTGGGGATTGGAGGAAGTTGTTCAAGGTACTCGGCAAATTCACGAAAAACCGCCTGGTCATATTGCCCATTTCTTGCAATAGTAACACAGAAAGGAGCTGCTTGTGCCCTCCGTCCTGCACGACCTGTTCTTTGTTGATAATTGCTGATTCCAGGCGGTATATTTAGATTGATTACTGCTTCTAGATCACCAAGATCAACCCCCATTTCCATGGTGGTGGTACAGCTAAGTAGGTTAATTTTTCTTTCGCTGAACTCCTGTTCGATCTTCTGGCGTAAATCCGTAGACAAGGAGGCAGTATGTTCATTTGCTCTAACGGTCAGAGCCCCTCCTTTTTCCACTGAATATATGTAATGGTTTTCTTTGTGGAATTGTAGGCGTTCCTGTTCTGTAAATGCAACGACACGCCCCTTACAGCGAAAAGCAGTACACTTATCATTTATCGTATCAAACAAGAGCAGTCCACAATCTTGGCAGCAGAAAAATTCCCGCTGTGCTCCTGATATTACTCGTAACAAATCAGCATCAATCCCATAGCCTGGATTCATTGGGACAAGTATTCTTTGGTCCAATAAAATTTCCCAGATCTCTCCAAGTAACGTCCTGGATTCATCCCAGGAAAGCCCCAGTTGTTCTACCAAATACCATGTTCGTCTGTTATGTTGAACACGCCCTTCTTGAGGAATCCAACCATGAGATGCATTTGTATCTGCTTTGTAAATTTCAAAAGAACGATGCCGGGCATATGATTCTCCCCAAATATGAGGATCCTCCATATCCACCTCAGCTAAGCGGGTAATCGCTTTTTCTCGGCGAATATTTTCTAATAGAATGTATGATAGTTGTGAGGCTTGTGCTTGCAATGATTCTGGTAAGATCTTTGCAACTTCACGAACAAATTTCTTCAGTTTTCTTTGCTCCAATACCATCCGAACAAGTCCTAGAGCTTCAAGAGAGTTTCGTCGACCACCGGGTGTACAAAATTCAGCCGCAGACTGACCAATCACCTGCTCCATTTGGATTGTTTTACTTCCTTGCAATAATTCCCCATTAGCATCAAGAAGGACTGGCTTCCCAAACTTTCTCCAATATCGTAAAATTAAATATGCTAAATCTTTGAACCCTAATGGTTCATCTTCCTCTTTTACGACCTGAGCAATAGCTGTTCGAAATGCAAGATCTCCACCAGTACGTTGAAAATATGGTGCAAAATATGCCGCATTTTGTCGACTATCTGAAAATGCAAGCAGCGAACGTCCCTGCATCGGCTTCGCTTCATCCGCATTTATCACAGGAGGCAAAGCCTCAAGCACTTGTTGAGTTACGACTGCGCCAAGTGCTTCATTACCGGCTTGCATGGGGGTAACTATTTCTGCCA
>JAOZLO010000032.1:6881-13481 GCA_029934775.1 Desulfocapsaceae bacterium | reverse complement strand
TATGAAATTGCACGTCTTTTGAGAGCAGCCGGTGGGTTCCAATAATTATATCTACTGCTCCTCTGCCAAGATCTTTTAGAATCTGGCGCTGCTGGGCCGGGGTGCGAAATCGGTTGATACATTCGATGTTGACCGGAAAACCATTAAGCCGCTCTCTGAAGGTCTTGACATGCTGCTCTGCAAGTACTGTCGTGGGTACAAGTATTGCTGCTTGAAATCCATCTTCAACTACCTTAAAAGCCGCTCTGACGGCAACCTCAGTTTTGCCATATCCGACATCACCACAGATGAGACGGTCCATGGGGTTGACGCTGGTCAGATCATCAAGGACGTCATTTATTGCCTTTTCCTGGCCTGGAGTTTCATCAAAGGCAAATGATTTTTCCAGTTCATTAAAGAGTGGCCCGGGTGGTGAGAACTGTCTTCCCTCTCGAATTTCTCTCTGGGCGTAAATATTCAGCAGTTCCTGGGCAACTTTCCATACCTCTTTCTTTATTTTAGTCTGAGTAACTTTCCAGCTCTGGGTTCCAAGTCTATCAATTTTAGGCTGTCTGTCAGACAGACCCACATATTTGCTGATCAGGTTGAGTCTGTCCACCGGCAGGTAGAGTTTATCACCATTCTGATACTCAATGAGCATGAAATCATTGATAATGGATTGGAATTCTATAGTGGACAAACCTTTATAGATACCCAGACCATGGTCTCGGTGAACTACAATGTCGCCTTCATTCAGTTCAGAAAAACGTACCGGATCTTCCTGTTGTTTCTTTCTTTTTACGCGACCACCAAGTCGCATCTCTCCAAAAAGCTCACTCTCGGAGAGGAGATGGATCTTCTGCTCTATGAGGGAGAATCCCTGGGATAGAGGGTGGTTGCAGAGAATGAGTTTTTTCTCAGATGAAGGCGGTAATGCAGCCAGGTCCAGAGGGGATTCAAGCAGCTCTACCTCATGGTTACGTTTGCTGAGCAGTTCTGCCAGGTTTTTGGTATGGCGTTGCGAGCGACAACAGATGAAAACCTGGTCTCCATTGGCCTGCCACTGAAATATCTGATCGGTGAGAGGAGAGAGAAGTCCGAGTTTCGAACGTTTTAAGGCAATATCCTGTTTGAGCAGCTGATGATTGGAGGTCGAGAGAGTGATAGTTTCGATTTCTTCAGGAGGAAAATCGGTGAGGAGCAGCTGGTGAAATGAGTCCATCCGATTTTTAATTTCTTTCCTGTCTGCAAAGAGATTTGCAGGTTCCAGCGCAGGTCTGTTATTTTTCAGGGCAGCTTCGTAGTTGGCCTCTATTCGTTCAAAAGTGATATCCAGAGATTGGAAGATTGACTCCGGGTCGATGAGGATAAGAGTAGTATCTGTAGAAAGAAAGTCGAGGACAGAGGAACTTGTCTGTGCCATTTCTTTATAGAAGAGCGGTAGGAAAAATTCCATGCCGGCAAAACGCTGACCACTTTTGATTCTCTCAATGATTCGCACCGTTTCATCGTTATCCCACCCGTAGTTGTTGCCATATACCTGAAATGCCTGTGCGATTTTTTTTCGTGCACTGATTGATTCGTGGTCTATGAGGATATCTGTTACAGGCAGAAGGGTGGCGTCGGCTATTTCTCCAGTGGATCGCTGGGAGAAAGGGTCATAAGACCGGAGAGACTCAATGGTATCACCAAAAAAATCGAGACGAAGGGGCCCTTCATGCAGTTCTCCTCCGTCGAGGCGAAAGGATGGTGGAAATATGTCTATAATCCCGCCACGAACAGAAAAATTGCCAACTGACTGTGTCAGGGCTACTTTTTCGTAGCCAAGGTAAACGAGGTTTGAGAGTAGATTGTCCTGATCACACTCTTCTCCGGCCATCAGGTATTCTGACACCTTGTTCAGCAGGCTGCTCGGCATAACTTTACGCAGCAGCGCCTCTATAGAGGTGACCATGATATAATCGCTGTCTTTCTCTTTTAACTGATAAAGAGTTGCAAGTCGTGCAGCTGTTATCTGCTGGTCCGGTGAAAGAAGTGTATAGGGAGGGATTTCATGTCCGGGGTAGCTTAAAATTTCTTTGTCGGTAAAAATTTCCAGATCCTGTTTGAATATCGAAACAAGATGCTCATCGGGGACAATACAGCAGCAGTTACCCCCTTTTGCGGTAATTGTTGACAGCCAGGCACCGCTGCTGCCACGCAGACCGGAGACTGCCGACTGTTTTGAACTGTTGAGGAGCGTTGTGATGAGTTTTTGTATCATAAAAAGGAAGTGCCGGCTGCATTCCTGGAACGCAACCGGCAAAATGAGATAATTTGTTTGAGGTTGACGTTTGACAACCTCGTAAGAAGGTCACTCGATGTCTTCGCTTATCGGATGTCTTCGCTTATCGGATGTCTTCGCTTATCGGATGTCTACACCTATCGGAAGCTTCAGATGGTTAAGTTAAAAAGTGCCGCCAATACTGAAATCCCATACAGATTCATCTTCATCAGGAAGCGGGTCAAGGTTATACCCCCAGACAACTCTCAAAGGTCCCATCGGAGAGAGCCAGCGAATACCGAGTCCAGCAGCATTTTTGATTTCATCATTGACTTCACCAAAGTTTTGATCGTCATTCAGTACCTGGCCTGAGTCATAAAAGACGACCCCCTTGACGCCCTGGGTTTCAAGAAGAGGGAAAATAATCTCGAGATTGGTATACCACATCTTGTCACCACCGATACGTTCACCGGTCAGCGGGTCGATGGGACTGATTTTACCATATTCGAATCCGCGGACTGAGTTCAGACCACCGAGAAAAAATCTTTCATAGACCGGCAACTTACCGGGCTCGTTTTCAAACACCTGTCCGGCAGCACCTTTGATATGAAAAACGGTCTTCCATATTATTGGGAAATACCAGCTGGTTGAGCCCTCAACTTTGGTGAACTGAGCATCTCCGCCCAGAGGGCCGCCGCCGTATTTAACAGAGGCTATATTTCTTGATCCTTTGGAAGCACCATAGATGCGGTCACGGGTGTCTCGGACCAGTGACATCTTTACGGCACTTGTAATGTGCAGATCAACGGAATTCTGAATTACATAAGAAGCATTTTCAGAGACATCCGTCAGGTCTGTGTCGGTATAGCTGTAATTTCCATAAACCTTCCATCTTCCCCATATAGGATAGCCGATTCGAATGCCGCCACCTCTTGAATCCTTGGTGTAATCATCGTATTCTCTTTCTACGCTGAAAATATCGAGGCCCCAGGAGAGTGGTGAATCGTTGAGGTGCGGGTTGGTATACGCCAGATTGTATCTGGAACTGACACCGCTGATATTTCCACTTAAAGAAAGGGTGTCACCTCGACCAAGAAAATTGTTCTCAGAAATTGTACCCATAAGTATGAGTTTATCTACAGAGCTGTAACCGGCACCGATACTGAATGTTCCCGTACTTTTTTCTTTGACCTCGATGATAATATTCATACGATCGGGGTTGAGTGAAGGTTCCGGAGTAATATTTACTTCTTCGAAGAACGCCAGCCTTTGCAGGGCCTGAGTACTTTGCCGCAGCGCTTTGGAGTTAAAAACGCCACCTTCAGCAATCCTCAGTTCACGTCGAATGACATTATCTCTCGTTCGACTGTTGCCTTTGATGGTTATCCTGTTGATGTAGACAAGTTCACCCTGGGTAATTTTAAAGTTAATATCAATCCGATTGCCTACTTGAGCTTTTGTTGTAACAGGGTTGACCCCGGCAAAGGCATATCCTGACTCTGCGTAATAGTCAGTCAGCTTCATAATGTCTTCCCGTAAGGATTGCCTGGAGAGATATTTTTCTTTACGAATTATGAGCAAGTCGAGCATTTCATCTTTGCTGCCAATAATATCACCGGAAAAATCAACTGTGCCCACCATGAACCGGGGACCTTCTTCAACTACAAATTTGAGATAAATCCACTCTTCTTCCTGTCGTATTACAGGCTCACCGATTTTCGCTTCTAAAAAGCCCTTGTTATTATAGAAGGCAATTATGCGTGCCGCATCCTGCTTAACTTTGACCATATCGAGGAGTCCTGCTTCGGTTATCCAGGAGAGAAACCATTTCTCATCGGTCTCTATTTCGTCGAGCAGTTCGTCATCGTCAAAGGTAACGTTGCCTTCCACCGTAATTTCTTTGATAAATATCTTTTCCCCCTCCTCAATTACAAATCGAACTAATGCTCCTTCATCACTGGGGTAGCTTATCCGTGCAGTAATTTTACTGTTATAGAAACCTTTTTCTTTGTACAGCATGCGGATAGTTTTTTCAGCTACACTGATTTTGGCGGGATTAAGGATAAAATGTTCCTTGATGTTGGCTGCATCTCTGACGTCTTCTTCTTTCAGTTCATCTATACCTTCAAATACCACCGATTGGATCACAGGTTTTTCGATGACCCTGAATGTCACCTTTTTCCCTTTAGGTGTATCAACCGCATCAATCTGGACATCGTTAAAATATCCCATTTTGTAAATTGACTTCAGGTCGTTCCGGAGTGCCTCCGGGTCATACGCATCACCTGCTTTGGTGGATATTTTACGGAGAATTGCTCCCGAATCGATTCGGGCATTGCCCTCAGGGGTAATTGAGGAAATACGAAAATCTCTTTCTGTATAGGATTGTATTTCTGAACCAATTTTTTTCAACATTTCATCCATTTCATCAAGAGACTGAGCTGTCTGGAAATAATATGTAGGAGCTTTGGGAGAGAGAATGTCAAAGAGTTTTACGTCGACGCTTATCTGACCTCCTATAATGGTAAGATTTCCCGCAGCAATATAATCGGTCTGGGTGGTATCGGCAATTTTTTGTAGTATTTTAACTGGGGGAGGCCAGTCTCCAGTATATTCTGCAAATGTTTCTGCTGTCTCTCGGGGGATCATTTGAATAGTTGTTTCAGCCAGTATCTCCTTCAGGCTGGAGTCCACCCTCAGTGTAAGATCGTCCCTGTTCTCAAGAGCATTGATCTGGAGGGGAAGGAACGTTATTTCAAATGAAAATGCCGACCCAGCAAATGTCCATAAAAAAAGAGTGAAGAGAAAGGTGTAGAAAAGTTTTGATAGTTTCAACATATATCGAAATTTGTTCTTCCTGTTAGAGATCATAGGGTTTTCCTGTCCTGCTGAATATAAGCCAATGAGTGATTCTTCAATAATCCGGGATAAAAATCGATTCATTATGCCATGTTTCTCTAAAATTGCAAAGTCCACAATGGTCCGTGAAGGAAAAATATATGAACGTGGAAGTACAGTATGACTTTTCCGCGCAAAATACGTCATCCAGGAGTCGAGAAATCCTATAGAGGCAGCACAATTTTTGTCAGGTAACTTTGGTCCATCATATTATGAGTGATTGTAACTGTTTCTTATCATTGACTGATCTGGCTGTGGGGGCAATGGATATTTTGTTTCCTCATCGCTGCGCTGCATGTGGTAAAAAACTCCTTGGAGAGCATAAGAGGAAAATGTGCAGTGACTGCAGGTCGGATATATCTTTTCTGCATCCACCTGTCTGCAAGATCTGCGGGATGGAACTTAAGGGAGATAAAGAGAGAAGCCACATTTGCGGTAGATGTCTCAGTAATCCGCCACCGTATCTCCTGGCACGTTCAGTTGTGCAATATAGTTCAGTTGTTCAGAAGCTCCTTCATGGATTGAAATATGGGGCGGATACCAGTGTGTTACCTGGGATTGCAGAGATACTGTCTCAGTTTGACCTGGCTCCTTTTGACCATTGTGATCATATAATTCCAGTCCCTCTCCATGTGAAAAGATTACGTCAAAGAGGGTTGAACCAGTCGGTATTGCTTGCGAAAATTATTTTTTCAAACAAACCTCAATCGACGCTGAAAACAGATTTCCTTATCAGGGCCAGAAATACAGTCCCTCAGACAACGCTTAATGGTGTAGAGAGGAGGAAAAATCTCAAAGATGCTTTTATAGTGGCGCAGAAAGCTGAAATAGGCCAGAGTTCAATCTGCCTTGTCGATGATGTTTTTACAACTGGTACAACTGTGTCCGAATGCAGCAGGGTTCTCTGCAGACATGGTGCCAAGGAGGTAAAAGTCATTACTTTTACCAGAGTTGAGTCGGCACAATGTGGTACTTGAAGGTTTGTTGAGAGAAGTAAAATCTCGATAAGGCTGATTTATATTTTTTATATTTTTAATATGCGCTGAAAGCCTTGGCAGGCCCGACGCCTGGGCCTATTCCTTATTTATAAAGAAGAAATATTAAGGTATTGGTCTCTATGTTGAGATATTTTGAGGTTTTTAAAAAACATCAATTGTTGATAAGTTTGTTGATAATTTCCTAACTTGTTACTTTGCAGTAAAAAAATGACGTTTTTGAGAGTTGGTGAAATTTAAGGAAAAATTTAACATCAGAAGTGTGATGCCTGTCTATGCAACATATAGCAACCGGTGTTAACGGGCTCTGGCCTGCAGGATAAAATATCTGAAAATCGCCTTTGACGGATAACGAGATTTAAAGTTTATTCCTCTCCAGTATTTGCGATTCGGGCGTATCTTCCCCGAAACTTCAAAAGTGCAGTTCTTCTTGGCTGATTAATTGTTGTTTGTAAAAGTTGTCTG
>JAOZLO010000032.1:0-6781 GCA_029934775.1 Desulfocapsaceae bacterium | reverse complement strand
GATGGGGAAGGGATTGTGTATGGTCTGGGATAAAGCTAAAGAGTGTTTGAGAAACAATCTTCCAAAGAATATATTCGATCTTTGGATCGAACCTTTAGAGTGTGTTCGATTGCGGGATGAAGAACTGTACCTCTCGAGTCCGGACAGGTTTTTCAGTGCGTATGTAAAGCGTAATTTTCTTCAGTTGATTGAAAAAAATGTCCATGACAATGGACTCGAATCGGGTAAAGTTATCTTCTGTGAGGATACTCGTGAGACTCCCTCTGCCGGTGGGTCCGTAAAAACAAACGGAACCAGGGTACAGATGAGACTGCCGAATGTTCCAGTTAACAACTCACAGTTCAGATCTCTTCATCCCAGATACACCTTTGATGAATTTATGGTCGGAGAGAGTAATATTCTGGCTCAGTCCGCTTGCAAATCCATGGTGACCAAGGATGATTCAGTTGGTCCGTGTCTTTATATTAACAGTTCCACCGGTCTTGGTAAAAGTCATTTGACCCATGCTGTTGCCCATCAGGTACTGGCTAGTTCTCCGATGACTCGCCTTCACTATGTAACAGCTAAACAGTTTGCTGCTGAAATGGTCCGTGGTATCAAAACTAACACCATGGATAACTTTAAATCCAAATATCTGGAACACTGCGATATTTTACTTGTTGAAGATGTGCACTCTCTTACCGGGAAAAAGAAGACCCAGGAAGAGCTGAATGAAGTTCTTGATTCACTTATAAAATCAGGTAAGAGAATAGTTATTACTTCAAACAGTGCGCCCAGAGATCTGGTTGGGATTGACAGCGAGTTTCGCTCTAGAATGACTTCCGGCCTGGTAACCAGTATTCAGGCTCCGGATGTGGCGACCAGAATTCGAATTGTGGAAAAGAAGGCGGCTCAGCAGCAGTTATGTCTTGATGAGACACTGGTGAGGTACCTGGCAAACAATATCCGTGGAGATGTGCGTCAGATTGAATCGGCTCTGATAGCAATACGAGCAAAAGCCGGGCTTGCCGGAGGACACATTGATCTCGATCTTCTGCGGGAAGTCATTGCCTCTGTCGTAGGGGTGGAGCAACTCCTTTCAGCAGAAATGATTTGTGACCTTGTGAGTAGTCAATTCAATGTGAGTGTCAGAGAGATGCAGTCCAGATCAAGGAAGAGGGCTGTTTCGTTTCCCAGGCAGATTGCGATGTATCTGGCCCGTAAATATACGGATGATTCTCTGGCTGATATCGGCAAAGCGTTGCATCGTGATCATTCTACTGTGCTGCACGCCATAAAGGTGGTATCCAGTCGAGCTGTGAAGGACGGTTCCGTGTCTGCGCAACTTGACTTATTGAGTAACAAGGTGAAGCAGTTGTAATAACACAGCAGTGTCCGGTTAGAAAATTGCATACTTTAATAAACGGCGTCACCGACTGTTCTTTTTAGCGTCATCCCGCAGTTTTTTCTTCACTAGTCGTCCCAATATTATTTATCAGTATATTCAGTCTGTTATGTCTCACAGTGTGGGTTTCTGTACTTTCAACTGAAAACTGAACACTGGAAACTTCAATTTCAGAAGTAAGGTGTTAAAAATAAACACCTTTAACAGCAGCATCTTCTCTAGAAGATCCCGAGGTTGAGAGAATTGATTCCGCAACTCGACTGCCGCTTTTCATCATATCATTGAGTCCAATACCTCCCCAGCCAAAGCCGCATATGTGCAGACCTCTATAGCTCTGCATCAGGTTATCTCTCCAGTTCAGGAGTTGGGGATAGCTGCGTTCGAGTTGGGGGATAGTCCATTTGGATCGAAGTACAGTGGAGTAAACAGGATCATTTGACAGGTTGAGGACCTCTTTCACATCTTTAAGCGCTTCCCTGGTCAGGATTGTGTCACTCAGTTCGAGTTTTTCAGGATGGCGTCTGCCGCCCACAAGTGTTTCAAAAACCATATGGTTTTCCGGTGCTCTGCCGGGGAACATATTTGAAGAGAAAAGGGAGCCCAGTGTAAAACGATTTTCACACTCAGGTATTAAATAACCAAAGCCGGGCGGCAGGGTCTCCTCCTGGTTAAAACCAAAGACAATGGTGGCTATCCGGCTTTGCGGGATCGACCTCTGAGGCAATTCCGGATCTATCAGTTCTAGAAGCCGCAGTGCTGGATTTACCGGAAGGGCTATGATCAGATTGGTGGCGGTAAAATGTCCTTTTGAAGAGGTAATCTGCCAGCTGTTCTCTCTTAATTCGATAGCTGTTGCTTCAGCATTAAGAAGAAGATTTTCCCCGGGAGAGAGTTGCTCCGTGAGTTTTTCGGGAAGTCGGTGCATTCCCGTTGCAAAACTTGTCATAGCAGGCAGCTGGAATTTCGCTGGTTTTTTTTCTGTTTTGCTTTTTTTATTCTTTTTTTTCAGCAGACCACGAATGACTGAGCCATGCTCTTTTTCCAAAGAGCGTACTCCGGGCATAACACTGTCAATAGTCAATTTGTCATAATTACCAGCATAGGTGCCGGTATAAATTGCATCAACAAAGGGGAGTAGTGCCGGGCCGAATCTATAGTTGATCCATTTAGCAACAGTAGGTTCTCCCCCAAGAGGTGCTTTGAAAAGGTCTCCCAGGATCCGTAATTTAGCATGTAGAGGGATGAGGGGTGCCATCAGAATTTTAACTGGAGTCTGTGGGATGAGATTGAGTCTGGAGTTGAGGTAGACGTATCTGACAAAATCGATTAAGGGTGCTTTTATTGCTTCCCCATCCAGCCCTGTTTCCGCTAGTATCTGTCGACTTTCCATACAATTGTCCAGGAAGCCGTGAGGCCCGATTTCAGCGATAAACCCCTGCTCATGATGAGATTGGATTGCACCGCCTGTGCGGGCGCCCTTTTCCAGGATGAGAAAACGATGGCGGGGATTGAAATGGATAAATTTATGTGCAATGGTAAGGCCTGAGAGACCTCCGCCGATTATAATGGTGTCGAGATGATTGGTCATTGTAGAGTCACTTTGAATCCGAGTTGAGGGCAGCTTCGAGTAAGTCTTGACAGCGGAACTTCTATGCTTAACATTTTCGCCGACTTTATAGCAATAATCAATGGAAAGGAAATTAAATTTCCAGACTTAAATTTCCAGACTACTGGTCAAACAAGAATTGCTTTCACAATGGAGCATGAAAGTGGTGACTTTCATATAAAAAAGACAGGCAAGAGGTGAATAATGACAACTGAAACAACAACACATGAATTTCAGACGGAAACGAAGAAACTGCTCGATATTGTAATAAACTCGCTCTACACAGAACGGGATATCTTTGTGAGGGAGTTGATATCCAATGCAGCGGATGCTCTTGAAAAATTCAGGCATGAGAGCCTTACCAAATCTGATGTTTTTGACAGTCATGTGCCGCTTGAGATAGCAATTGATATTGATGAGAAAAAAGAGACATTGACCATTACTGATACCGGGATTGGTATGACCCGTGATGAACTGGAGCATAATCTAGGAACAATAGCACATTCGGGATCAGACAGCTTTCTCACAGAACTGGTAGAGGCTGCCAGGAAAGATGTAAGCCTGATCGGTCAGTTTGGAGTGGGCTTTTACGCAGCCTTTATGGCAGGAAAAAAAGTCAGAGTCCAGAGCAGATCCTGGGATGAGAGTGAAGGACACGAGTGGATATCAGACGGCTCCGGTTCTTTTACTCTCACAGAGATGAAAGGGCTGCACAGAGGAACAAAAATTATTGTTGAACTCAAAGATGATGCGAAAGAATATGCACAGAAGTGGAAAATCGAATCGATTATAAAACAGTATTCTGCTTTTGTGGCTTTTCCCATTAAACTGGAAGGGGATACAGTTAATACCGTTCAAGCGCTCTGGACAAGGAACCGCAATGAGATAACAGAAGAAGAGTATACGGAATTTTATAAATTTATAGGTAACGCAACGACGGATGCACTCTATAAGTTACATTTTTCTGCCGATGCTCCTCTGGCGATCAATGCGCTTCTTTTTGTACCGGAAGAAAACTTTGAAGTGCTCGGATTCGGCAGGGTTGAGCCTGGCGTAAATCTCTACTGTCAGAGAATTTTGATAGATCAGCATTCGGAAAACATTCTTCCTGAATGGTTGAGATTCTTAAAAGGAGTGGTAGATAGTGAAGATCTTCCACTTAATATTTCGAGACAATCCCTGCAGGATAATGCACTGGTAGCAAAGCTGCGTAAGGTTATTACCAAAAGATTTCTTAAATATCTCGGTGAGCAGGCCACAAAGGATCCGGAAGCATATAAAAAATTCTGGACTACCTTCGGAATCTATCTTAAAGAAGGCGTTACTTCCGACTATGAATATCAGAAAGAACTTGGGAAATTACTTCGGTTCGAATCTTCAAAATCGGAGGAAGGAGGAATCATTTCCCTGTCTGATTATATGTTGAGGATAAATCCTGATCAGGAGGAGATCTATTATATCAATGGTCCATCCAGGGCAGCGATTGAGGCGGGTCCCTATGTTGAAATGTTCAAGGAAAAGGATATTGAGATTATTTATACCCTGGAACCGATTGATGATTTCGTACTGAGCCACCTGGCTGAATTTGATGGTAAAAAACTTGTTTCCGCTGATAGGGCAGATCTCTCTCTTGCAAAAGATGAAGAGGGAGCCGAAGATGAAGGTAGTGAAGAGAGTGGCGATAAACTTGATAAGAAGGGGATTGACACTCTTATCGAATGGATGAAAAAGGAGCTTGAGGCGACAATCAGTGATGTGGTTGTTTCAAAGCGTCTGGTGGATGCTCCCGCAATGATAGTCAATTCAGACGGTTTCATGAGCTCATCCATGGAGAGAATTCTTGCAGCAAGTCGGAAGGAACAGGGAATGGGGATGGAAAACTCCAAGAAAAAACTGGAAATAAACCCTAAAAACCCTCTGATCGTCAAACTTGCTGAACTTCATAAAAGAGATGGAGCCTTTGCAGCTGAAGTTGCAAGGCAGATCCATGATAACGCCATGATTCAGGCAGGTCTTGTCGTTGATCCTTTAAAAATGGTTGAGAGGAATTACAAAATTCTCGGCCGTGTGCTGGAGAGTTAGAGCGGCGACACGAGTTAGTCGTTGAAAAATTGAAGCCTACAGACTAGGGTTGGCGATGCACGCAACTCAAATGTGACATTTTTTAACCACAGAGAACACAGAGAAAAGAATTGTTTTTACCTTCTCTGTACTCTCTGTGTCCTCTGTGGTGTATGTTTTTCTTGTTTTTACTCGGGTACTCATATGCGCTTTTTTTTTCTTTTGGTGGCTACAACCTTCGTTCTTTCAGGCTGTTATAATAAGCCGGTGCGTCATCTTGTCTCTGACGCAGCCTTATTAAAAGTGGGGCAATCAAGCAGTGAAGATGTTCTTGTATATCTGGGAGAGCCGGATGAGCACAAAAGCCTCGGTGAGGGCGTTGAAAAGTGGATGTATCAAAAGGAAAAAAAGACATTACTTGAAAAAATTCCCTATGCGGGGAAACAGTTTGGGGCCCCAGAATACAGTCAGGTTATAGTTACTCTCGTAAATGGAATCGTGACAGAGTGTACTTTTTCTTTATCTGATGAAGATGATATGGATTGGGCGAGTGATTACTCCTGGCAAGAGAAGAAAAAGTGAGAGATCAGTACGGTACTGTCCGAGAGAAAATGGTAAGGGAGCAACTGTTGAGCCGTGATATTACTGATGAACGTACTATTACTGCTATGTCAGAAGTTCCCAGGCACTGTTTCGTTGACGATGCCATGATGGCACGGTCTTATGGCGACTACCCTCTGCCGATTGGGGCGGGACAGACAATATCACAGCCCTATATCGTCGCGTATATGACCCAGGCGCTCAAGCTTAAAGGGGATGAGACTGTTCTCGAAATCGGAACGGGATCAGGGTATCAGGCCGCAGTACTTTCCAGGTTGTGTCAGAAAGTGTACACCGTCGAGAGAATGAATTCACTCCTTGCCGGGGCGAGGAAGATTTTTGATCATCTGCGCTACTATAATATCAGGTCTAAACTTGATGACGGGACGCTGGGCTGGCCGGATCATGGGCCCTTTGATGCGATTATTGTTACTGCTGGCGGGCCCGATATTCCAGAACCTCTGATAGCACAACTTGCAGATCCAGGTCGACTGGTTATGCCAACTGGCGATCAGGATGTGCAGGAACTGAAATTGTTAACCAAAAAAGAGGGTCAGGTAGAGATAGAAGTGCTTACCAGGGTCCGATTTGTCGATCTTGTAGGAGAATATGGCTGGAGAAGTTAGCAGACGAAACGTAATACACAGACTGTACGACAGGTGCATGGAGTGGATCAGCGGGCCTCATGGCGGATGGGTGTTGTTCCTTATTGCCTTTGTTGAGTCATCTTTTTTTCCGCTCCCTCCCGATGTCTTTCTCATTGCCATGTGCGTTGCAATTCCTCTGAAAGCGTTTCGATATGCAGCAATCTGTTCCATTGGTTCAGTACTTGGGGGAGGGTTTGGTTATGGGCTTGGATACTGGTTTATGGACAGTGTCGGTACACCGATAGTTGAATGGTACGGGTTCAGTGAAAAGTACGAGCTGGTACAGCATTATTTCAAGGAATATGATGTGTGGATTGTAGGGACCGCCGGTTTTACTCCTATTCCTTACAAACTTTTCACTATAACTGCAGGATTTGTACAATCCAACTTTATCACCTTCATGCTGGTTTCTCTTCTGGCAAGGTCTGCCAGGTTTTTTCTGGTGGCTGCTCTTATCTGGAAATTTGGCCCCTGGATAAAGCA
>JAOZLO010000315.1:1684-4363 GCA_029934775.1 Desulfocapsaceae bacterium | reverse complement strand
AAATATGACAGGTTAACGACTGTTGTTCTTTCTTCCTTGAAAAGATGCTTTACCTAAACTCTCTTTAGTTGTCAAAGAAAAAAAACACTGTCCGTTTTCTGACATCCAATTAAACAAAAAAACGTTGCAATCCTTTGTATGCAAGGTTTTACAGTCTAACTCTGGCACCATAATTGAATCGTAAACCAGAATCAAGTAATAAATCACTCAATTTTCAATTCGATTGATCAATCACTCCCAGAAAATCATCTTTGATCAAAACTCAATGCTGCAATTCCTAAGTTTAAAGAAGAAAAATATGCCCCTATCTGAGTTCTATTTTCCGTCTGAACAATTTTTTCCATATGTGTAGCCTGAACTTCAACAATCGTGTATGGCCCCCTGGGCTTCACTCTACAACCTGAAAACCCGATTTTGAGTAGAAATGTTTCTGCCAGATCGATACTTTTCAATAGATCTTCATCAATGGTTGTCCCAGTGGCTATTCTCGTGGCAAGGCAGGAATTGGATGGAAGAGCGTAATTCGGAAGACCAATTCTTCGAGCCAGCTTACGAATTTCAACTTTTCGCAAGCCGGCGTAGAGCAGAGGTGTTTTTACACCAAGTTCCTGTATCGCCCTGCTCCCTGGCCTTTCTTCTTTTGTATCGTCTACATTAGTGCCGTCAAGGAGTAGATGACCTGGTTCATCAGCCATGGAAGCAATCAGCAGTGAATACATTTTTTTTTTACATAAATAACATCGCTCAGCACTATTTTCTACAAAGTCTTCCCATTGAAGTGGTTCAGCAACCACCTCTTTATGGTTTATTCCTCTAAGAAAAGGCTCTTTTAAAATGGAACAACAATTCTCAACTGCAAGCACTGGAAGAACAGAAGAAACCAGGGTTAAAGCAACCACATTATCAGCGCCCAGAGCAGTTTTAGCAGCATAAAGGAGCAGTGTTGAGTCGATGCCTCCGGAATAGGCAACAGCAGCTTTTTTGTACGGTTTAATCGATTCGATAAGACAATCCAGCTTATCCATAGCTATAGATCCGCTACTCATGCTGTTCCATCAGGAAGTAATTCAGCAGGTTTGTTCAGTAAAAATTTCCCAGTTTTGATCTCTGTTTTTAGTATTTCTGCAATTTCACGAGCTTTTACAACACTGGAGAGGGGCGCTGTCACCACCTTTTTACCGTTTACTCTAATCTCACCGGATTTTAATTCAGCGTAACTGACCTCTCCGTAGCTACGAGAAATGCCATTTGTGTAGTCGTGTCCATAATCTATTATCTGGGTTACAATGTCACTATCTGATACACCTGTGTATCGGGCCATCTCCGCATTTAAAATGGGTATCGGCACTCCAAGACCAATTGCCATTGTGTTGCCATACCCTTGAATTGAAACTCCTCGCAACCAATCTGCAGACATCTTTTTCAAATCACCCTGAACCATGAGTGTACCAGCTGGTTGAGTCGGTACTCCACCGCTGTTCCTCGGAGCTGTGGGATTATGCTGAGTCCCTCTCCAGGTTACATAGCCGTACCCTCCACCTAAAAATATCTTTGTGCCTACACCAATTGTTTTATACATTGGATCGTTGAGCAGAGGGCTTAATTCTCCAGCACTGCAAAAATTTGCATTTTGACAAAGAGGTTTCAACATTCCCATATAAGTATAGACAACTTTTTCTGATAGATTTACTGCACAGTTATAATTCTGATAGCCATTTCTGGGGTTACAGAGCAAGGCATAGGGGAAGTCATTCAACAGTACTTCTTTTTTCATTTTTCTGGCGGCATAACAATCTGTACCGTATGCCTTTGCCTCCAGCAGAACTTTCCGCCCTCTCAACAAATCTTCAATCACATGCCCGCCACCGTACAGAAATTCACCTGGGTAGACTTTGTTTAATGGATCATCTTCGGCAGGTTCTGTAACCCCCAGGTAAGCATCGACAGCAGCAAGGCCTGCATAAGCTGAGACCTTGTTCAACCAGACCTTGGAAGCTTTTATTGTTGGCGTCATCTGACCAAAATTAAAGAACATTCCTGAAGAACACATAGGCGCAAATGTCCCGGTGGTGACGACATCCACTTTCGATGCAGCTTCCTCAGCCCCATCTTTCTTAACGATATCCACCATTTCTTCTGCGGTAACGACCACAGCCTCTCCAGCTTTAATCCTGGCGTTAATCTCTTCATATGTTTTATTGATTTTCTGGTTGTCCATAATTATTCCTGTATAGAACGTAATGCCCTTCGGGCAGGTTTAAAGGCATAAGGGCGCAAAGGCTCAAAGACTAACAACCTTGCATCTGTCTTTTGTTGATAGAAAAATTTATTATTCCGATACATGCAGAAAATAATTGCCATGAAAAAGCCCAGTAAAAGAGTGGCGTCTTCAATCTTGACATTACTATTTCTTTGCCCTACTCTATTTGTTTTCCCGGGGTTTGGTCAATATCAAAATCAGCCATAGAAAAAATAGTCAGAGGAGAAGATGGGAACTCAACAGAAAAATGAAATTGTTTCAGTGCGTGATCAAATAGATAGAGTAGATGATAAAATTCTTCTATTACTCAAAGAACGGCTCAACTGTGCAAAAGAAATTGGGAAGTTGAAGGATGTAAAGAACAGGGCCAAATGGGATCCTCTGCGTGAAAGGCAGATCTATGATCGTCTCTTTAAAGA
>JAOZLO010000315.1:0-1674 GCA_029934775.1 Desulfocapsaceae bacterium | reverse complement strand
AATCGATTTTTCACGAAATAATCACCACCTGCAGGCTGTCGCAAAAAAAAGCAGAAGTTGCTTTTCTAGGGCCTGAGGCTACATTCAGTCATCTTGCCGGGGTAAAATACTTTGGTCACTCTGCCAAATATAAACCACTGGAATCTATTGATGATGTTTTTGCTGAAGTGGAGAAAGGAAGAACGCAATACGGCATTGTACCTGTCGAAAACTCAATTGAAGGAGCAGTTTTTTCTACTCTGGATTGCTTCATGAAATATAAGACTCAAATTTGTGGAGAGGTCAGACTCGAAATCAGCCACAATCTCGTCTGCAGATCTGGTAACAAAAGCGATATTCAAACAGTTGCTTCTCACTCTCAACCCCTGGCTCAATGTCGGCAGTGGCTCAGGCGGCATCTCCCTTCTGTCCCGACTCTCCCTGTTTTTTCAACCGGAGTTGCAGCGCAGATGGCAGCAAACAATCCTAACATAGGTGCTATAGCTTCTTCTCTGGCGATCAAAACTTATGAATTACAGGTAGTGGTTAAAGGTATCGAAGATTATCGGGGTAACATCACACGATTCCTGGTTATTGGCAAAACAAGCCCTGCAGCAAGTGGAGATGACAGAACATCACTTCTTATCGGGCTGATGGATCGTCCTGGTGCTTTAAATCAGATCCTGACAATCCTTTCAGAAGAAGAAATTAACCTGGCCAAAATAGAATCCAGACCAATTAAGGGTAAACAGTGGAAATATCTTTTCTTTCTAGATCTGATGGGGCATATTGAGGAAGAAAAAATTAGCAGAGGATGCGAGCGATTAAGTTCACTCTGCTCATATTTTGAGTGGCTGGGTTCATACCCTCAGAGCGATTCACCCACCGATCTGTGACATCTGCCCCCGGCAGGCAGACGTGCCATTTTCTCCGAGATCATTTTGCAGGGTGTGCCCTTTAGGTTTATCAACGATTGTCTGGCGAATACTCTGCCTGATTTTCTGCCTGGAAGCTCCACTTCTCAGCAATGCTTTTAAATCAGTTTCTTTATCGTTGAGCAGACAAGCTCGTAAGCGTCCCTCCGAGGTCAACCTTAACCTGTTGCACTTATCGCAAAAATGGTGACTGATTGGAGATATAAAGCCGACAGATCCTTTGTTGCCATGGGAACCCTCTATCTCATACACTCGAGCAGGTCCTTCATCATATCTACTTTTAAATGGTGTCAGTTGACCAACTCCGGCAATAATTTTTTTAATATCATCTGTTTTTATAAATTGCTCTTTTTTCCAGCTACTCTTCTCACCAAGTGGCATAAACTCAATAAACCTTACCTGGAACGGTTCATTAAGAGCCAGCTTTGCAAAGTCAACAAATTCATTATCGTTGATGCCTTTCATGGCAACTACATTTATTTTTACTCTGAAACCTATATCTCTCGCTTTTAACAACCCTTGCCAGACCTTTTTAAAATCATCTCGTCCTGTAATCTCAAAGAACTTCTTTGGCTGCAGACTGTCCAAAGATACATTAAGATGCCTCACTCCTTCTAAATAAAGTCGTTCTGCATAATCCGGAAGAAGTACACCATTTGTGGTTAACCTTACCTCATCCAGCCCCCTGATGGAGACAAGTTCATGAATAAAATTAAGTATTCCCTTGCGCACAAGAGGTTCGCCACCAGTGAGACGGAGT
>JAOZLO010000314.1 GCA_029934775.1 Desulfocapsaceae bacterium | reverse complement strand
TTTTCAACTTCAATCCACTGGAGAGATTCATTTTTTGAAAACCATGTCAGTTGTCTTTTGGCATATCGCCTTGTATCTCTAGCCAAAATCCTTTTCATTTCTTCATATGACCATTCTCCAGAAATATACTTAATCATATGCCGGTACCCTATGGATCCCATCGATTTCAGATCTCGTCCATATCCCATTTGAAGCAAGCCCCTCACCTCTTTCTCAAAATTATCCTCAAGCATCTTTTCAGTTCTTAAATTAATACGTTCATACAATAAGTTACGATCACACTTTAAACCAATTTGAAGAGTATTGGAAAGTTTAATGTGATGTTGATTATTACGCTTATTATCAAAAAACGTTGACAATGGCTTGCCGGTTAAATGAAAGATCTCTAAGGCCCGCAGTAATCTATGTGTGTCATTGGGATGTATTTTATCAGCAGAAACCTGGTCGTATGCAGTCAGTTCTTCATGTAAAACATGAGATCCTTCGATTTTTAATCGACTCGCCAGTTGCTGTCTCAATGTGCTGTCTGAGGCAATTCCGGAAAAGATCCCTTTGATAAGGGCTTTAAGGTATAAACCTGTGCCACCCGTCAAAAGAGGCAACTTCCCTTTCCTATGTATTGCACTAATTGCAGTTAATGCATCTCCAGTGAACCGGACAGCATCGTAATCTTCGTCTGGTTCCACTATATCCAGTAGATGATGAACTATATCTCCCCTTTCTTCTTTAGAAATTTTTGCAGTGCCAATGTCCATATATTTATATACTTGCATCGAGTCAACACTAATAATTTCACAATTAAAATGATGAGCCAGCTGGAGTGAAAGCTCTGTTTTACCGACAGCCGTTGGCCCTACGAGAATAAGAACTGGCTGGTCAATATTTTTTCTGCTCATTACTCACCGCCGAAATCAAATATTTTTTTAAAATACTCCGCACGTTTTGGACCTACACCTTTAATTTTTAGAAGATCGGCTGATCCCTTAAATGAGCCGTTCTCTGAGCGGCTTTGAAGTATACTCTCGGCCAACTGTGGTCCGATACCTTTTATGGTCATGAGAGCTTGTTTATCAGCACTATTAATTGGCAGTTTTTCAAAGAAAAAAAACGTAAAATCCCACGGGATTGCAGCGTTTGGTTTTATTTTCAACTTTGTTTCATTTTTCAGTGAAAGAGAATTATTTTGAATTTCCAGAGCATAGCTTTTTGTCTCAGGTTTTTTTGATTTGTTCCAGTTCATTAACTGCACAACGTACACCAGCAAGAATAGAGATCCAATAATCAGAACTAAAGTGACACGTATATCCCTTTTTTCTTTTTTCTTCAGTTCTCTGCGGAGTAAATTGTCCATAACTGTATTCTAATTTCTATTGTTTTAAGATACTACTCTGAGTATAACAGCGCTTATTTTCAATATTTGATAGTAATATATATATACCATCTTTATGAAACCCAGTCCTCTTAATATAGTTCTTGTAGAACCTGAAATACCTCCGAACACCGGATCTATCGCAAGATTGTGTGGTGCGACAAACACGGATCTCCATCTTATTCGCCCCCTCGGTTTTTCCACAGATGACAAACATTTAAAGAGAGCAGGACTCGATTATTGGAAGTATGTTTCCATCCGATATTGGGACAGTTTTGACTTGTTCCTGTCAGCTCAGGAAGAATTGAAACTTTTCTTTTTTACAACAAAAGTCAAAAATAAATATACAGAAGCGGTGTATAAACCGGGAGATTATTTAATTTTCGGCAAGGAAACAAAGGGATTACCTGAAGACATCCTGGGGCTATATCATGACAGATGTTACACTCTTCCTATGTCAAATCCTCATGTCCGCAGTCTAAATCTTGCAATGAGTGCAGGCATTGTCTTATATGAAGCCCTAAGGCAAAACAGTGGGCTTTATGAGTAAGAGTTTTTTCAAATCTATTGTGAATAATGTCATAGGAAAGAGCAACATATTGAAATATATTATTTTTTAAGGAGTGAAAAATGTCGGCTCGCATATATAATTTTAGTGCTGGACCTGCTACCCTGCCTATTGAGGTCCTGAAGCAGGCCGGGAAGGATATTGTTGATTTTCAGCAGATGGGCATGAGTCTTATTGAAATGAGTCACCGATCAAAAGAGTTTATAGCGATTGCTGAAGAAACTGAAAATAATTTGCAATATTTACTTGATATTCCAGAAAGTTACAAAGTACTATTTCTTCAGGGAGGAGCTTCAAGTCAATTTTTCATGATCCCCATGAACCTTCTTGGTGGTCAAAAAAAAGCAACGTATCTGAATACCGGTACCTGGGCCACAAAAGCGATTAAAGAAGCAAGGAATTTTGGTGATATCGAAGTGCCATTTTCCGGTGAGAAAATAAATTTCAACAGAGTACCTCAAGATATGGAATATGAAATAAGTTCAGATTCCCACTATCTTTACTTCGTTTCAAACAACACAATTTATGGAACACAATTTGGTAAGTTCCCTGAAAGGGAAAAAATGCTGGTCTGTGATATGTCTTCAGATATTCTTTCACGGCCCATTGATATCAATAAATTTGGCCTTATTTTCGCGGGTGCTCAGAAAAACTTAGGTCCCGCCGGTGTTACCATTGTTATAATAAGAGAAGATCTCCTGGGCCAGGCCCCTGAAAATACGCCGACAATGTTGAACTATAAAACACATGCTGACAAAAACTCTATGCTCAATACACCTCCATGTTTTGCAATTTATACTGTAGGAGAGGTATTGAAATGGGCTATCAAGCAGGGAGGTGTGAAAGTTCTCCAGGAAAGAAATATTGAAAAAGCAAACCTGCTCTATTCTGCTATTGACACAACAGATTATTACAGGGGGCATGCCGAAAAAAATTCCCGCTCACTGATGAATATATCCTTTAATCTACCTACAGCTGAACTTGAAGCACATTTTGTAGAGGAGGCATCACTCATAGGCCTCAGCGGTCTTAAGGGCCATCGTTCAATTGGTGGATGCAGAGCATCTATTTACAATGCATTTCCTAAAAAAGGAGTAGTATCCCTTGTTCAATTTATGGAAAAATTCGAAAGAGAGAACCCTGTTATAAAGTAGATTTTTTCATGGAAACGGTTCGATATATTATGTGCCTTAGTTAATAAATCCTGCCACTGAGTCCAGTACCCCCCCGAGGGGTATAAAAAACACGAAACACTTAAAACACAGTATGACTATTCAGAAAACTGACCTTAAAAATTTCAGCCAGCCTCAACTCATTGAATATGTAGAAAGTCTTAGCCAGCCATCATTTAGAGGAAAGCAGATCATGGGATGGTTGTACAGGTCTGGAATAACAGAATTTTCTCAGATGACAGATCTTGCCAAAATTTTCAGGCAGCTACTGGAGGAAAAAAGTTGTTTTTCACTTTTCAAAGATCCACTTATCGAACGTGCCAGGGACGGTTGCATTAAATTTGGTTTTCATCTTGAAGATAATAAAATAGTTGAATCTGTCCTGATTCCAGAGCCTGATCGAAATACACTTTGCATTTCTTCCCAGGTGGGCTGTGCTATGAAATGCTCTTTTTGTCTTACCGGAACAATGGGGTTTACAAGAAATCTCAGCCCCAGCGAAATAGTGAATCAGATCTGTGGTGTGAGAGATTTTCTACTGACTCTTCCTGATGAAGAACGTACAGGGCCAAAAGAAATATCAAATGTTGTGTTTATGGGAATGGGTGAGCCACTGAACAACCTGAAAAATGTTCTCACCTCGCTTTCAATCATGACAGAACCCAAAGGACTCAATCTTGCCGGACGAAGGATAACAGTTTCTACCTGTGGTATTGCTCCAAGACTTCGTGAACTCGGGGAAAAATCTTCTGTGAATCTTGCCATTTCTCTTCATGCTGTAGATGATGAGATCAGAGGGAGACTGATGCCGGTTAATAGCAGCTATCCGGTAGATCAGTTGCTTGAGGCATGCCGAAGTTTTCCTATGCCCAAAAGAAGAAGAATCATGTTTGAATATATCCTGCTCAAGGGTATTAATGACTCAGATAAGCAGGCACACCAGCTGGCAAAAAAACTACGTAAAATACCATGTAAAATCAACCTTCTTCCATATAATGAATCCCCTGCCCTGCCGTACAAAAGTCCTGATCAAAATCGGATCCTTGCCTTTCAAGAAATTCTCAGACAGGCACACTACTCTGTTTTTATACGAAACAGCAGGGGCAGTGATATTTCAGCTGCCTGCGGCCAGTTAGCCGGAAAAAAAGATACTGTTATTTGAAAAGACACGGTGGCCTGTGAGCAGTTATCCATAGAGAAATAAAAGGTTAAGACAGCCGATCATAAATCCGAGGAGTGCTCCAAAGAGGTTTATATATTTAA
>JAOZLO010000313.1 GCA_029934775.1 Desulfocapsaceae bacterium | reverse complement strand
ACGGGCTGGTGAGGGGAAAAATGTTGATACTGAGTGTTCTCTATACTAGGATAACTGAATATCCCACAAGGGGAGGATAAGCTCTCAGCAGGTTGTGCTCAAATTTATGATGAATTGGGGAAACATTGTCCAGGAAATATTTTTCATTTTCAAATAGTGACGGTCGTCTGCAAAAAGTTGAAGCAGGCTCTTCCAGGTGGGGTACGCCTCGCTACAAGGTAAAATTCATGCACAGGGGATTGCAGCGAGGCAATTCTATAGAAGGGCTGCTTCGTCAGTTCCCAGGCTCTATTCCACAGTGGGATAACTGTTTATTTGATTTTGATGTAGATTGTCGAGAGTATGACTGGTTGGTGGTTTACCAGGATTTGCCTCCCGACGACAGCTTTTTTACAGAAGAAAAACTCTGTTGTCCGCGTGAGAGAACATTACTGATAACAGGAGAACCATCGACAATTACCGTTTTCGGTACCGACTATCTGAGGCAGTTTGGCTGCATCCTCTCATTTCAGGAACCCTGGGTGATGAAACATCCTAATGTGGTATTTCATCATCCGGGGCTTATCTGGTACTATGGCTTGCCTTTTGATGGAGGGGACTTTATCACCTGGGATCAGATGGCAGCTGCAACACCATCTGTTAAAAGCAGATTGATATCCACTGTCTGTTCTCAGCGTACGGGCAATATAACCCTGCATTCAACACGGGTCGATTTCACCGAACGTCTAAAAGAGGATTTCGAGGAGTTGGATATTTTCGGTCACGGGGTGAAACCAATGGACGACAAAGCCGTGGCTCTTGACCCTTATAAATATCATATTACCGTTGAAAACCACATCCATGACCATCATTTGACAGAAAAGCTTCCCGATGCTTTCCTGGGGCACACTCTGCCATTTTATCAGGGAGCGCCAAATGCGGACAGTTATTTTCCTAAAGAGAGTTTTATTCCTATTGATATGAATGATTACGAGCGCACCAGGGATATAATCAGGTCACATCTGGCCAACGATGAATACCAGGATCGCCTCCCTTATATTGTGGAAGCCAGGCGCAGGGTACTGGAAGAGCAGAATCTTTTTGCCATTATAAATACTCTTATCGGCAAACAGAACGGAACGATAACCAGATCAACTATGGGAAAGGTGATTCGTGACCGATGGACCATGAGAATAAAAAATCCTCTGGCAGGTTTTCGCAGCCTCAGCCAGAAGGCGTATGTTAAGGCTTATCACCGGATTACCTTTAATTCCCGTAACAAGTCAAAGACAGATCGTCATTAACTTCGTGAAGGTATTAATACCTAAGGCGGGATATCCGTAACCGAAAGTTTTCAGTTACTGATAACTGACAACTAAAAATGTTGTCATAATATCAAAGCAATACGGTAAACAATTTCGAAGTCGGAGTTTAAGACCTGGTTTCATAAGGGTGCTTCTCTCTCGTTTTTTATTACAGAAGTTCAACAGTAAGGTACTAACCCTGATCAATCCGGGTTAGAGTTCATGCAGATGGATCTCTTGTTCATTCTGCAGAGTTTTTGCCTCTTCCATGATCTTTCTGTGGTGGGTGAAAAGGATAACCTGGTTGTTTGTGCCCAGTTCAGCAAGTGCTTTAAGGGTGGCCCTTGAGCGGTTGTCATCGAAGTTAATCAAGATGTCGTCGACAATAAAGGGCATGGGCTCGCTGTTTTCAAGCCGGGATTCGAGGGTAGCAAGGCGCAGGGCCAGATAGAGCTGATCACGGGTACCATCACTCATTCCATCAACGGTCAGCCAGGTGTCGTCGGGGCGAATGCCGACAAGAACAGGATTGCCTTTGTCGTCCACATCGGTTTTAAGACCTTTAAGAGAGTTCATGGTTAAGTTGGCAAAATATCTGGATCCAATTTTCAACACAGGGTCCTGGTGTTCCTCCCGGTAGCGTTCGATCTCTCGTTGAAGAATTTTAGATGCCAGTTTTACCTGTGTATATCTTTCCGCAAGCCGTCGTATTCCTGCCAGCTCCTGTTCCATTTTTTCCGCGACCTCGGCACCTCTGGTGCCACCATCCATAGCGGCAAGTTTGGTAGTCTGCTCTCCAATCACCTGGGAAACTGCATTAATTTCAGGGTTTATCCTTTCATCAATATCTCGCCGTAAAGAATCAAACTGACGGGGTAATTCATCAATATCGACTGCTGCTGCCTGCCGGTTAAGCTCTTCCAGGGATATACCAGGTCCTATTTTAGCCAAATTTACCCCGGCATCAGAAATTTTCTCCTGCAGTCGTTGGTGTTCGGTGAACCTGGCAATTACAGCTGTCACCTCCTCCTGTTTTTCACACTTGGCGATATTGAGGAGTTCATCCATCTGCTTCTTTGCACTCCGATTTGTTTTTTCGGCGGTTGAAACCTCCAATTGCAGCGCATCGAATTCTTCGGACAGTTTATTGTAGAGAGTGCTGTTTTTTTGTGCCTGACTGAGCATGGCTCGCAACTGCAGGATAGCCTGGTCCAGGGGGAGAGCCATTTTGTCCGGGGCCACTTTTATCAGTAGACTTTTAACATCATCTGCCAGTTCTGCAGCATCTCTGTCAATGCCGTCAATGCGTTTTCTGAGATCATCAGTATCTTTCACTTTATCAAAGCAATCCTGTAAAATGTCTACAAGGTCAAGGGCTTCAAGGACGGATACTTCACTGGCCAGCCCTAAACCGGAAAGAGCCTTCCTCCACTGGTGCTGCCATTCGGCCAGAGCCTCCCTGCCTGTTTCCAGATCTATCACAATTTCGTCAAAAGCCTGTTCTGCCTTCTTTCTCTGTTCTTTTATTTTTTCATAATACGCTTTCTGGCCGACCATTCTTTCGAGAACAGTTTCGGCAAAGACCAGGATTGAACCGAGTGTGTCATCGGCCGGGGCGTCCTTCTCACCAATAGTTTTAAGCTCTTTTAACACAGTTTGCCTGAGAATCTGCCTTCTCCCGGCATCCTGAGTGGCAGCATATTCTTTTTTGAGAATATCACCAGCCTGATATCGGAGTTTATCCGTCTCGGCCAGCCAGCCCCTCATCTCTTTTGGGGACAACGGGGTTATTCTCGCAGGCTCCCAAATCCGGGACCAGGCGATATCGAGGTTTTCCTTGCGTTGGTTGAGGGTTTGCCGGTATTTGAGGTTAGTGACCAGGGTTTCTTCCAATATTTCCTCCTGGGCACGGAGGCTCGCTCTGTTGGCTACCCGTTCCGCTTCACGGCGCAATCGATCCGCAATCAGATCAGCCTGACCCACATGCCCTTCATAGGCATCCGGTAGCGGCTTTTCAGAGCTATAGGTAAAGCTCTCCTCCGTCACATCTTTTTTGTCAAGCCACAGCCATCGCAAGAGTTTCCAACCCAGTTCCCTTTTTTCACGACTGAGGGACAATTCTTCTTCGGAGGGAATATCACCGGCATACTCTATTTTTTTGATCTCAGCAGTTGTGTCGTTTAATTTCTTTATGCTGTTTTTTCGCTCCTTTCTCTGCTCACGGATTTCCTCTGAAATGTCACCGTAATCTTTTTCAAATTGCTGTACCGTTTCAATGAGGGGCAGGGGGAGTTCTATGAGTGCGGTAAGGTCACCGGAGTGAAAAGGATTTCGTTTGAGTTCTCCAAAGCAGGTTTTTTTGCCCTGTTCAATCTCGTTTCGCGCCCGGACGAGGTATGTATCAATATCACCGGCCTTCCGGGCCAGTTTTACAGCCTGGAGAAGTTTATGGGAATCACTCATCTCTGCTGGATCTGTCAAATTATTTTTTACTTCCACTCGTTCCAGTTCAGCTGTTTTTTTCTTCTTCTGCAGCTGATTCAATTGCTGGCTGATCACCTCATGTCGCGTAGTCAGAGCCTGTATGGTCCTTTTTTTGCTCAAAACGGGCCGCAGTATCTCCACATCTTCCAGAGCCAGATCCTGCCTCACCTGTTTGAGCAAAAGAGCTGCATTTCTTCGCAGACTGATCCGCATGCCGTTTCTTTCAGGCTTATCTCTCTGGCCTTTGCGGTACTCTCCAAGTCGCTGATGAAAATCATCCACTCGATCAGCCTGGCTCAGGAGCTCAATATTAAACGAGATATTCTTACGCTTTTTTTTAATATGTTCAAGCCGGTCGGAGTCTTGTTGGAGTTGAGACTCAGCATCACGCATTTCCTGGCCAATTTCCTGGTATCTTTTTGTGAAATTCGGAGAAAGGAGTGTAACCTCTCCAAGGGCGTGCAACTGATCTTGCCATGCCCGTAGAGATGCAAGTTCAGGGATTGCCTGCTCCAGACGCTCAAGATGTCGTAATTCTCTGTGTTTGTTATCTCTTTCTTTTTCGAGACCGGTTCGTTCGGCGTCAGCACGTTTTAAAGTAGTTTGATG
>JAOZLO010000312.1 GCA_029934775.1 Desulfocapsaceae bacterium | reverse complement strand
TTTTTTCAAACCCTCTGTGCAGATAACCGATCTCGTTGACATTGGCCATGATGGTCTCGCCATCAAGAGCTGTCAGAATACGGATAGCTCCATGGGTCGCCGGGTGGGAAGGTCCGAGATTGAGAAACATAATTTCGGTGTTGATGTCTTTCATGGTACTCTCTTCAACACCGTTTTTGGCAAGGCGTGCCCGTATCTCTTTTTCAAGGCTGTCGTTTTCTCTACAGATCTGTCCCTTTTTGATATCGTAGTCTTTGCGGAGAGGGTGCCCTTCAAACTGGTAATGGTTGAGGATTCTTCTCAGATCTGGGTGGTTCTGGAAATGTATGCCATACTGATCCCAGGTTTCTCTTTCGCCCCAGTCAGCAGAACTCCAGAGATGTGTGGCTGTTGGTATGCCTGTCTCGGGATCCGCTACCGGCGTTCGCACCTGGACCAGTAAATTGTCTTTCCAGTTACGCACTGTATAGACCACAAAAAAGCGCGCTTCTTTTGCCTCCGGGTAATCTTTGTAATCGATACCTGTAACATCGAGGAGCAGGCTGCAATTAAAGTCGGGGTCAGTCCTGAGCCTTGTGAGTGTACTTTCCAGAGAGTCAGGCTGCACATCAATTACCACAGAATCCAGAACAGCTTTGCAGGTCGCGTCCGGAAATGCGGCTTGGAATTTTTCTAGCGCCGTCGCATTCATATCAGTCGAGAATTCCTTTAAAGTCTTTATGGCGATCTTCAAGTACGGTTTCGCCTTTTATCTGATCCTGGATCTTCATCAGAGCGTCCAAAATTGCCTCTGGTCGTGGTGGGCAGCCGGAGATGTAGACATCGACAGGGATGATGTTGTCGATTCCCTGCACTGTGCAATAGTTATCGTAAATCCCGCCCGAACTTGCACAGGCACCTATTGCAACAACCCATTTCGGCTCAGGCATCTGCTCGTAGATTCTCTTAAGAATCGGTGCCTGTTTATAACTGATAGTGCCGCAGACGAGTAAGAGATCAGCCTGGCGTGGTGAGAATCTTACAACCTCGGCACCATACCGGGAAATATCGTGAAAGCTTGCTGCTGTACTCATGAATTCTATTGCGCAACAGGCTGTTCCGTAAATAAATGGCCACAGTGAATTCTCCCTTCCCCAATT
This sequence comes from Desulfocapsaceae bacterium, assembly GCA_029934775.1. Classification (GTDB taxonomy): domain Bacteria; phylum Desulfobacterota; class Desulfobulbia; order Desulfobulbales; family Desulfocapsaceae; genus Desulfomarina. Next base: position 3,237 of record JAOZLO010000312.1, on the reverse strand, counting down.
GACAATATAGTCAAGTGTGGTGGTCATTGCATTGTCGCCTAGTTTTGCCTCCAGTCCTAACGCCAATTGAGCACCCCTTTCTTTAAAATATAGATAAGTCCGGTGAGAAGCAGCAACATGAACACGACCATTTCTGTAAATCCGAACCAACCAAGTTCGCGTAGAGAGACAGCCCACGGATACATGAAGACCGCTTCAATATCAAATATAAGGAATAGAATAGCCAGAAGGTAAAACTTAACGCTGAACTTCTGGTCAACCGCCCCTATAATGGAGCCAACTCCGCTTTCATACGCCTCATTTTTTACTTTGCCCTTGGATCGTGGTCCTAAGAATGCCGTCATAGCCATCAGGACGGGAACAAGGGCGGCGATACCGATTAGAGTGATTGATGAAAGAACAAGTTCAGATGACATCTATTTTTCTCCTGCCGTTATTTTCATACTCTATGTCATGAGTTCGGGAAATTAAAAAATGAACACCCATTCATTAACAGGCGCCAATATTCTGTGTCAAGGAAATATTCGTTTTGATAGCATGATATTTCATGTAAGTGTTTGATTAAATATCGTTGTTTCAGTCAGATGTGATAGCAATGAGCAGTATTCATTACTCTTAATGGAATGTTCAGGGATGGTTATAAGGAAAGTGGCGTTTGAGAAAATGCTGGTTCTATAGGTAAAAAATTCCTGCCAGTTGGCTGGCAGGATTTTTTTTATTGCATCTGATTTAAGAGTGGAAAATTTACCAGCCAAGCTCCAGGTAGTCATGAATGGAATCTGCAGCTTCCCTTCCCGCACCCATAGCCAGGATGACTGTTGCAGCTCCGGTAACGATGTCACCTCCTGCCCAGACGCCCTTTTTGGTGGTTTTTCCGGTTGCTTCATTGGTGACAACGTTGCCCCATCTGTTCAATTCCATATCTGGAGTTTCACTGGTCAGCAGTGGATTTGCCCCTGAACCAACAGCAACGATACAGAGATCACAGTCGACCTCAAACTCTGAGCCCTCAATAGCTACAGGGCGACGTCTGCCTGAATCGTCAGGTTCTCCGAGTTCCATACGCAGACATTCCATTCCGGTGAGACGGCCTTTTTCGTTGCCGATATATTTGGTCGGATTGGTGAGGAGAAACAATTCGATTCCCTCTTCCTCTGCGTGATGAATCTCTGCGTTACGTGCCGGCATCTCTTCACGGGAACGGCGATATACAATTTTCACGCTTTCTGCCCCAAGCCGCATGGCTGTACGGGCTGAGTCCATAGCCACATTTCCAGCACCAAGGACAACGACATTTTTACCTATGGGAATGGGGGTATCTACATCCGGGTATTTATACGCCTTCATGAGATTGGCTCTTGTCAGATACTCGTTGGCGGACAGGATTCCCACATAATTTTCTCCGGGAATATTCATAAAGCGGGGCAACCCTGCTCCCACACCGACATAAACCGCATCGTAGTCCTGTTCGAAAAGTTCGTCTATAGATACAGTTCTGCCGACGACGGCATTACATTCCACTTTGACTCCCTGTCGTTCAAGAAAGTTTACCTCCTGGGCAACTATGGCCTTAGGCAGACGAAATTCCGGGATACCATAGACCAGCACACCGCCAGGTTTATGGAAAGCTTCATAAATAGTAACATCGTGGCCTTTGACTATGAGATCTCCTGCCACCGTCAGCCCGGAAGGCCCGGCACCAACTACAGCAACTTTTTTTCCTGTCAAGGGGCCCCTGGGAGGGAGTTCACCGGTACCGTTTTCCCTTTCATAGTCAGCGCAGAAACGTTCAAGGTTGCCGACGGCAACTGGTTCACCTTTTCGACCGACAATACATAAACCTTCACATTGAGATTCTTGAGGACAGACACGTCCACAGACAGCAGGGAGGGCATTTTTCCCCCAGAGATTGCGAATTGCTCCGGTCATATCACCCTGAGCAATGAGGTCAATAAAACCAGGAATATCGACTCCGACAGGGCATCCTGCCACACAACTTGGCTTTCTGCACTGCAGACATCTCGAGGCTTCTTCCTGGGCCATTTTCATTGTGTAGCCAGTTGGAACCTCAAGAAAGTTACGTGCTCTGATCTGTGGGTCCTGCTCGGGCATTGCCACCCTGGGGGTTTTAGTCTTTTTAGCTGCTTTCTCTACCATAAGATCCTCCGTAGAAATCGTGTCCACGTTCTATAAATTAATAAAAGCGAGATGGTTTCAGTGCTGTTTATTTAGCATCACGAATCGTGCAATAGTGATCATGAGATTTCTGCTCTTCTTCCCGGTACGCATTCAGTCTGAGCATGAGTTCGTCATAATCGACTTTATGGCCATCAAATTCAGGACCGTCTACACAGGCAAATTTTGTTTCACCACCAATGGTTACCCTGCAGCCTCCACACATTCCAGTGCCGTCAACCATGATCGGGTTGAGGCTGACAAGCGTTTCGACATCATATTCTTTGGTGATATTACTGACAGCCTTCATCATGGGAACAGGGCCAATGGCTACGACAAGCTTGGTATCACCTTCATCCAGTATCTCTTTCATTACCTCGGTCACGAAACCGTGATGACCGTAAGAACCGTCGTCGGTACAAACTCGCAGGTCGTGGGAGGCAGCTTTCATCTGCTCTTCAATAATCAGCAGATCTTTATTGCGGGCACCGATAATACAGGTTACGTCGTTGCCTGCATCCTTTAAACCGCGGGTAATGGGATGGAGTACAGCTACACCGGTTCCGCCGCCGACACAGATAACCTTGCCAACTTTTTCAAGATGGGTTGCTTTGCCGAGAGGTCCAATGACATCCTGAAAACTATCTCCAACCTGTAACTCTTTGAAAAGAGCTGTTGATTTTCCGACAACCATATAGATTATGGTAACAGTCCCTTTTTCAGGATCAGTGTCTGCCATGGTGAGAGGAATTCTCTCTCCGTCTTCATTCGCTTTGAGAATGACGAATTGGCCGGGGAGGGCTTTTTGGGCGATAAGAGGGGCCTCAATTTCATTCAGAATCACCGTACCTTCAGACATCTCTTCACGTTTTACAATTTTGAACATTTTTTCCTCCGTAGTGAAAAATTGTTGAATTATATAAGCAAAAATTTTTTTTATTTATGTAACTTTTGACAACCTTGTAAAAAGGTTATTCGAAGCTTTAGATGACTAAGTTAAAAAGTTCGATATACAGGTAAGCGTAGACTCCGAGGCGTAGTGTTTTTATCAGGCCCTCAGCA
>JAOZLO010000311.1 GCA_029934775.1 Desulfocapsaceae bacterium | reverse complement strand
ATTATCATGAGCATGCACTGGACGGTGGCTCAAGTGCCAGCGCTGCAGCCTATATAGAAATTGAATATCCTGACGGAACGGTAAAATGGGGAGTTGCAGTTGATACGGATATTATAATAGCATCCGTCAAAGCGGTTCTGAGCAGCGTGGATAGAGCGAATATCAATGACTAATCCTGACCCCTACAGGCTGCACCGACTGGCACTGCTTCCACTCGTGTCGAAAAATCGACAACAACCATTCGATACAGTCGGTTCTGCCGTGGCGGCAACGGATGAAGAACAGTTAGTCAATTTCATTCTGCAGCAGGATCTTGGGTCTTTCTGGCATGAAGCATTGAAGGAGGATGGATCGACACTCTTTTCAACGAGTTTTGCGGACACTTTGAAGGAGGCAAGATTAACAGCCACGGCACAATATCTTCGGCAGCAGCATACGCTTAAAAAAACAGGGGATATTTTCAAGACAGAATCCATACCCTATGCTGTTTTTAAAGGAGCACATATAAGAGAGCTCATTTATAGCATCCCGGCTGTTCGCCCAGCCTGTGATATTGACATTCTTGTTTCAAAGGGTGATCAGGAAGCAGCCATTAAAGCACTTGTATCTGCGGGTTACAGCTTCCAACCGTTAGCTGAGAATATCAGTCATGAGGCGACGCTGACAGATGGTCACGTTTCAATTGATCTGCATTGGCATATTATGCGGCCGGGAAGGATGCGTAAAGATATGACGAATGAACTCCTTGCCACAAGGGAGGAGTTTTCTGGATACTGGGGGTTGAGTGATGAAGCGACCCTGTTTATCATGCTGGTTCACCCGGTGTTCACAAAGTATTTAAACTCACCCAATTCATCATTGATGAGGGTGGTAGATCTGGTACACTGGATTGAGCAGCGGCGGCCGGATTGGGACAAAGTCTATTCCTGGCTGAATCAAAACGGATTATGTACAGCGGCATGGATTACCCTGGAGTGGTTGGAGATATTGACTGAAATCACACCACCCGCATCGTTTTTAGAAAAAATACATCCTGGAAAAGTAAAAGCCCGCTATCTCCGTTTTTGGATAAATCAGGATTATTCTACCCGTTGTTTTAGTAGTCCCACGGTTATCAAGGTGGCCTTTACGCTGCCTGTACACGATAAGATGAGTGATGCGGTCAGGGTAATATTTTCATTGTTAAGGGCAAATTATTCTTCAACCCATACAATGAAGGTGCTCGCAGATTCTATATCGGAATGATTGATTCTGCTTCTTCCATATCCTCCGGTCGTTCATGGGGTTCACGGATATTTAATGCCGGGAAATTAAGGACAGGGGACTCCTCATTGATGGTGCCGCTGTCAGACAAGACAGCATAAGAGTTTTTCTGCAGATGTACGTAGTCACTAAAACCAAGAGGTTTGAGTAATTCGATTTCATCAGAAAAGGTACTACCTTATAAAATCTTAAAAGTCAGCATCTTCTCAGTACGTTATCCAGGATTTCCCTGGCCCAAGGTTGCATGTTTTCTGTGTCGTAACTGGAGAGTAATTCAGGCTTCCTTGTGTTGTCGAGTTGCTCCAGTTTGATAAATTTTTCTATCCCTTTGTTGTAAATATCCATTAATTCTGCTGGGTTTGTGATGTAGAGATTATACTCTATCAGGATTTTCTCGCGGTAGTTCGGCGCGAGTTTGTAGTACAGGAATCCTTCTCCCCTGGGCCGGGCAAAATCGCGGAGGCCAAAAATAACTTTATGTCTTTGCATTATAACAGTCCTTTTTTCTTTGCCATGTTCATTACCAGCGTTGCGTATGATACTTGAAGGAATAAAAAAGGTATAAAGACATAAAGTCTCGTATTCCCTGGTATCTGTATCATCCAGAGAGCACCAAGCCCTTGTAAAAAACAGAAACAGTATTGAATCAGAGAGACTTCCAGATGGGTATAACCGGAACGTTGGAGTAACTGATAGAGATGAGTCCTGTGGGGTTGAAGGACATTTTCATGACGTATACATCTGCGGATGAAAGTAAAAAAAGTATCAAAAATGACATTAAACAGCAGCATCGGCATAACCAGGAACGATGTATGCGACTTATCATATAATGAAGCAATGATTGCCAGGGCAGCAAAAACAAATCCCAGGAAAATGCTGCCGACATCACCCATAAATATTTTTGCGGGTGGAAAGTTTAAAAAAAGAAAACCGATGCTCCCGGCAAGTATCGTGTATGAGGTAATGTATACGAATGTACTTCCCTGGTAAAAGGTAATAATCATAAAAAATAAGGAAACAATAGCCGCTGTGCCACCGATCAGTCCATCCAGGCCATCCATAAAATTAACCGCATTTGTTAAGCCAAGAACCCAAAAAAAAGTGATAGGATATGCGAACCAACCAAAATGGACATAATTGAAACCAGGAATGAACAGATGATCCAGAACAATTCCTCCCCACATTAAGCTTATAATCGCAAGAACCATGATCGATAATTTCAAAAGGGGACTTTTTCTTTTCAGGTCATCTAGAAAAGATATCAAGGCAAGGGACAGGGCGGACACCATGAAGCTTATCATGTATTTCTGTCCGATATGTGTTTTGTCTCCGAAAAAATAGATGATCAGGATACCGACAAAAAAAGTGGCGACAATGGTGATCCCGCCGGAACGTGGAGTTGTTATCGAATGACTTGAACGTTCGTTTGGTTCATCAATCGCTATTGTCATTTTTAGAAAAAACAGGACAACAAAATATGCAAAGATTGTTAACAGGACAAAAAAGAGAATGTGGATAAAAAAATAAGGAACTAACACAGTGTTAAATAACCTTCAGAAGTTGGATTCCGTTGATGTTTGGACTTCGGTTTCTTTGCTGACATTTTGGGTCTCTTTTCCATCTCTGATGCCCAAAGTAAAAAAGGGGAGCGGTTCAATTCGATCATCGCTAATAGTAATTGACAATCTCAACACGGCAGAGGGGTCAGATTATTTTGACATTCAATTCAGAAATTTTATTAAATGACCTGACGCCTGTAAGAAAAAACTTTTCTCCCGGTAGATCCATGGCACTTGCAGCCTGAAGTGCATCAGGAGTTCTAAGATTGTAGCGTACACGCAACCATAGAGCTTTTTCAACAACCTCAGGAGCAAGTTCTATAATATGTAAATCCTGTTTAGCGAAAAAAGTTCTGTACAGTTCTACTGTGCTGTCTTCCCGGTGGCGCAGAGGGCGGACAAGACATTCAAGAACACTGAGACGAGATATGGCAATTGATGTATCTGGATGTGAATCAACGATACGGTGCAGCAGTTGCCGGACTTTTGAGTAGAATGGCTCTTCTGCCTCAATCAGATAGATGATCACACACGCATCAAAAAATAAATTCATCGATCCCAATCATCCCGCTCTGCGGTGAGGTACGTGTCCAGCTCTTCCCGGCTTTTGCTTCCTGAGGATTTTTTTTGCAATAACCATTGTAACAAGCTGTAATCTTTCTTTTTATGTTGAAATCCACTGGTGAGACGTATGTATTCTGCTTCAGTCAGCACCACGCATGTCGGAGTATTATTTTTTATAATATGAACAGGGCCTTGTTTGAGGGCCAGCTCAATTGCTTTTACCCCTCTTCGCTTAATTTCCTGGGCAGCCAGGGTATTCATTGCCAAACCTCCAATCCGTATAATCGAGAGTAAACGTTTCCCATACCTCATAGTACTGAATTTAGTACTTTCAAGTGATGCCGTCAATAGCAATTAGTGCCTTGGGTATTGTCTGATTTCATTTTCAATTTTCCTTTTAATGTCAATCAGTGGCACAGCAATTATTTCCAGCAGTCCTGGATGATTGATATTACCCGCTGTAGATCTTCATCCGACATACTGGTACCGGATGGCAGGCAGAGGCCGGTCTTGAAAATCTGTTCGGAAACATGGCCGCCAATGACTTCATATCCTTGATACAACGGCTGCATGTGCATGGGTTTCCAGGTGGGGCGGGATTCAATATTGTTTTTTTCCAGTTCTTGAATTACCATATTCCGTCCAATTCCCGCCTGCTTCGGATCAATGGTCAAGCAGGTAAGCCAGCGGGTGGAGTGGGCGAAATCAGGTTCCGGCATAAAGGTAATTCCCGGCAGATCAGCCAGGCTCTGCCGGTACTGCTCGAAAATCTCCCGTTTCCTTTTAACCCGTTCAGACAGGACCCGTATCTGTCCACGGCCGATAGCTGCCAGCACATTACTCATCCGGTAGTTATAACCGATTTCAGAATGTTCATAATGCCCTGCATTATCCCGGGCCTGGGTTGCCCAGAATTTCACCTTGTCAATTAACGCCTTATCATCAGAAACAATCATACCTCCACCGGAAGTGGTGATAATCTTATTGCCGTTAAACGAAT
>JAOZLO010000310.1 GCA_029934775.1 Desulfocapsaceae bacterium | reverse complement strand
CAAACGCAAGGTTGTTAACCCTAAGCCTTTAAGCCCATAAGCCTTTAAACCTGCCCGAAGGGCATCATGTCCATATGAGTGCAATAAAAAAAATCCGGATATGTGAAAGTGTTATCGAAGCTATTAAAAAGATGATTGTTGTTGATGGCTTTAACCCTGGTGATAAGTTCTATTCAGAAAAAGAACTTACAACAAAACTGGAGGTGAGTCGCTCATCTATTCGTGAAGCACTGAGGATTCTCGAGGTGACCGGCCAGGTTAATGTTATACAGGGGAAAGGCATTTTTGTTTCAGATACGCAGGGGAAGCGGTTTAAAGAATTTTCTACATGGCTTAAAAAGCATGAGCAGTCGATCAAAGATAATTTTGAAGTACGATTGATTATTGAGCCTAAGGCAGCAAGGTATGCTGCTGAAAAAGCGACCTCTGGTGATATTTATAAAATGGAAGCTGCCTGCTCCGAATTTGCCGAATCTGTTAAAAAAGGTAACACCGAAGAAGCTATTTTATGTGACCATAGATTTCATAATTTTCTGGCTGGGGCAACCAAAAATAAGACTTTATATGTTCTTATGAAAGCAATGACTACGACTCTTGCTGATGGTTGGATTTCCAGCCTGTACACTCCGGGGCGAATTCAGCAGACGATTTATGAGCATGGTGATATAGTGGATGCAATCAAAAATAATGACAGAGCCGGAGCTGAAAATGCAATGACCCGGCATCTGGTAAATGCCCTGCATGATATAACCGCACATCTCAATAAAAGCAAATCGTAACAGTTCTTCTGCTCCGTCATTTCAGCAAAATCTTGATTCCAGAAAGTGGCGTAATACCGAAAAACTGATGAATCTCGTTTTTATGACATCCCATCATAGACGAATGGATCAAACTTATGAGTAGAAAAATTTTAGATAAACGCCAAGATGCCATCGAAATATTTCAGGCCGGACTACGGGCTGTCGCTCCCGGTGAAGCGATAAAGAGGTTTTGTCAGTTTGATGGTACGACATTGACTGTTGATGGATACACGTATGATACAGGTCTGTTTAATAAAATTTTTATTCTTGGTGCCGGTAAAGCAGGTGCTTCTATGGCCAGGGCGATAGAAGAAATTCTGGGTGAGCGTATATCAGCTGGGATTATTACTGTTAAATATGGCCATCTGGAGTCGTTGAAAAAAATACAAATCCATGAGGCCGGGCATCCTGTTCCAGATCAAAACGGTTACACTGGCGCGCAGGCGATTTATCAACTTGCATCTTCCGCTGATAAGGAAACGCTGGTTATATGCCTGATTTCTGGTGGTGGTTCTGCGTTGATGCCCTTACCTGTGGACGGTGTATCTCTTGAGGACAAGCAAACCACCACTAAAATTCTGCTGGCCTGTGGGGCCAATATCCACGAAATTAATACAGTGAGAAAACATCTTTCTGTTATTAAAGGAGGTGGCTTGGCCAGGGCGGTTTATCCAGCTACCCTGATCACATTGATTTTATCCGATGTTGTCGGTGATGATCTTGACAGTATTGCATCTGGTCCCTGTGTACCCGATTCAAAAACTTTTGCTGATTGCAAAGCGATATTTATTAAATATTCAATTGAGAGTGATATCCCCTCTACCGTTGTGCAGCATATTGAGTCAGGAATTGCAGGTGATGTTCCTGAAACACCGAAAGTCGTGCAGGATTTCTTTAAAAAGACCCGTAATGTCATTGTTGCCCGTAATTTTGACGCACTACTGAAGGCAAAAGAAAAGGCTGATGGGCTTGGTTATAATACATTACTGCTTTCTTCAATGATCGAAGGGGAAACCCGTGATGTCGCGATTAATCATATGGCCATTGGTTTAGAAATACAATTACATGGATATCCTGTGAAAAAGCCAGCTTGCCTGCTGTCTGGTGGTGAAACGACGGTTACGATCAAAGGTGAGGGAAAAGGGGGGAGGAACCAGGAATTTGTGCTGGCTGCTGCGATGAGGATGACGGAGATGGAAAATGCAGTGGTTTTGAGTGGTGGTACAGACGGTACTGATGGTCCTACAGATGCTGCTGGTGCTATTGCAGATAAAACAACATTGAAGCGTGCAGCATTAAAAAAACTTGAGTTGCAGGAGTACCTTGATAATAATGATTCGTATAATTTTTTTGATCAGTTAGGTGATCTGTATAAAACCGGGCCGACTAATACGAACGTTATGGATCTGCGAATTGTTCTCGTCGAGTAAAAAAAAAGGAGGATCTGGCTAATTTTCTGGAAACTTCTCACGACATAAACGTGCCTCTTCCCTTGACAGCCTCAGTTATGGAACTCATGCAGGCGCTCAAGGCTGATGGTATGGGTGATCTTGATCATAGCAGTCTGGTACGTTATTACGAAAAATCAGCCAAGGTGGAGTTGTCACGTAAGTGATAAAAAATATGAACACTTTTGAAGGAAGAAGAATAGGGTTTATCGGACTCGGACTGATGGGTAAACCCATGTGCCGTAACCTGATGGAAGCCGGTGGGTCACTGGTGGTCACCAATCGTTCAGAACTACCTCGCCGGGAAATGCAGCAGGAAGGCGCAACGGCCGTTGATACACCGGCAGCAGTGGCGGTTCAGGCTGACATAATTGTTTTTATGGTTGCTGACACTCCTGCAATGGAGGCCGTTCTCCTCGGGCAGGATGGCGTTATTCATACACTGCGACCGGGCACACTTGTCATTGATATGGGAACCACTTCCATGGTTGCCACTTTGGACTTTGCAAAAGCTGTTGAAAGAAAGGATGGTTTCTATGTTGACGCCCCGGTTTCCGGGGGGACAATCGGTGCAATTGCAGGCAACTTGACTATTATGGCTGGTGGTTCTGATTCGGCATTGAGCCTGGCTTTACCTGTCCTCGAGGTTCTTGGTGAACGTATTACTCATGTGGGCGGGATTGGTGCCGGCCAGGTAGCCAAGGCGGCTAATCAGGTTATAGTCGGACTTAATATCGGTGCGGTAGCAGAAGCTCTGGCCCTGGCCAGAGCGGCAGGTGTTGATCCTGGAAAGGTTCGCGAGGCATTAAAAGGTGGTTTTGCTGATTCACGTATTCTCGAGGTCCATGGTAAACGCATGGTGGAAGGGGACTTTACCCCGGGAGGAAAGTGCACGACCCAGCGTAAAGACATGGATCAGGCACTCGATCTTGCCGCTGGTCTGCAACTTGAAATGCCTGCCACTGCACTTTCACGTGATCTTTATGACAAACTGATTGAGTCAGGAGGAGGCGATCTTGATCATGCGGCCCTGTTCAAGATAATCGATAAGCAGGGTAGGTAAAAAGTGAAGAATAAGGTGCTGGTTACCCTACTTCTCGGCAGTGTATTTCTACTTGCTGTCTTTGTCAGTTTGTGCGGAATTGGACTGAGCCTGGGGATACCAAAACTCAGTAGCATCAGTTTTTTCAGTGCCGTTGCTCTACTCGTTCTTCTGCGCTTTATAAGGAGGTTCGAGGATTCTGGAACCGAGCAGGAACCAGATCCCTGAGCCCTGTTTTTTTCTACGCTTCCAGAGCTGTTTTGATTCGTTTTAACCCTTCTTTGATATTTTCTTCGCTGGTGGTGTAGCTGAGCCGGATATAAAGCTCTGTTTCTCCCCTATTCTGCTGCCCGAAACATGTCCGGGCAAGTACGGCAACTCCCGCTTCGTTCAATAGATACTTTTGTTCTTTAATTTTTACAACCCTGCCAGCAGGGCATCGATTCCTGCCTGGGCAACTTCCTCGTCCTGGTCGGGACTGCCGGAACTGCATCCAATACCACCGACCGGCTCATTGTCGATAAAAATCGGCAGGCCGCCGGCAAAGATCATGAAACGGCCCTGGATGCTTGAATTTATGCCAAAGGCAGGTCCCCCGGGGCCGCCTACCTCTCCATAGGTGCGGGTTGATTTGCGGGCCGCTCCGGCAGTGAAGGCCTTGTCGATGGCAATGGTGATGCTGGTGATACGGGCATTGTCCATGCGCTGAAACATGAGAAGGTTACCGCCGTCATCGACGATGGCGATATCCATATCGACACCGATATCTGTCGCCTTCTTTTCAGCTGCCAGCATCATACGTTTTGTATCACTGAGAGTAAGTCTGGGTACATTCTTCATATCCGGTTCCTCCTGAAATAGAACATTCTATTCTAACATACCTTGATAGCAGGGAGAAAGCTCAGAATGCATTAGGAGGCTGTCCGAGAATAGACCTTTTGTTTAAAATCAAGGCATTTTCAAAAAATACGCGCAGTTATATAGTTAATATTACGAGCATTATTTTTTACAAATAACGAAGAGTTTGGGCAATAGGGCATTCTCGGACAGCCTCTTAGATATTATGGTTGTGAGTTAAAAAAAAGACCTGCCATCCTTGCAACGTGGGT
>JAOZLO010000309.1 GCA_029934775.1 Desulfocapsaceae bacterium | reverse complement strand
CAGCAGGGCCCTGGCAGCTACCTTTCTTGCACCTATTTTAAGATGGGAGGCGAACCGGACAGTTTATTTGCTTTAAAACCGGACAAATCTATTTGTTGCTAACAAAAACTTGACTTTAGAATTGCAAATGAGGGAGAATACACTTAGGCAACAGGTTAATTTAACAGAAAATACAGGGTTGTTACGTATACAAACAGATAATATTGGACCAACTACCCTTATGCTGGTTGTCAGATTTAGTCGATACCAGGCTCAAAACTTATCTGGAAGAATCTTCTTCTTGAAGGTGCTGCTTTCCTGTTAGGTTATTCTCGATAATCATGATTTCATAAGGGCCATATAGACCTTTAGATTTTTTGAACAACTTTTTGATTACGTATATCTAGTAGACAGATTAACTTGAATACAGTTATAAAAAGTTAGATCTCATTCATGATTTGCATCAAGCACTTTCCGAATCAAAGAAGCAATATCTTTTTTCAAAAGTGGCTTCAGCGCAAATTCTTTTATGCCAAAGGATTTAGCTTTTTCCTCGGATATAATGGAAGAGTAACCTGTACAAAGGATGATAGGAATATCAGGACGAATCTGCAACATCCTCCTGGCTAGATCTACACCAGTCATGCCTGGCATTGTCTGGTCTGTTATTACTATATCAAACTGATAGGCCTGATTCTGAAAGGTTTCCAGAGCTTCAAGGCTGCTCTTTCTTACTGTAACGTGGTAGCCAAGCCTTTCAAGCATATCTTTACCCATCTCGGCGAGTATCTCTTCATCGTCGATAAACAGAATCCTTTCTTTTCCAACTGGAGTCGGTTCAACAGCTTCGATTTTGGGTAACTCACCTTTCTCAATGACGGGTAGAAATATATGAAAAGCTGCACCTTCACCAAGTTCACTGGAAAGTGTAATAAAGCCTCCGTAGCTTTTTGCAATACCATGGACGATAGAAAGCCCTATCCCTGTGCCTTTGCCAGCCTCTTTGGTTGTGAAGTACGGATCAAAAATCTTATTTTTATTGTCAGGCGGTATCCCCGGGCCTGAGTCACAAATTGATAACTGGACAAAAGTGCCGGCTTCAGCTCCTGGCTCACAAACAAGATCTTTAGCGCTGAGAGTTACTCCTTTTAATGAGATATCGAGTTTACCACCAGTTTCTTCCATAGCATGGAAGGCATTGGTGCCGAGATTCATGACTATTTGATGAATTTGGGTTGGATCGGCGAATATATGCCCAACTTCGGAATCTACATTTTGATTAATATCAATAGTTGTTGGTAAGGATGAGCGAAGCATTTTTATAGCTTCTTTCACTATACTTGCTGGTTGTAAAGGGGAACTTTCAGCATCACCCTGACGACTGAAAGCGAGGATCTGTTTCACCAGATCAGCAGCTCTAACACTTGCATTTAGCACCTTATCTAAATCCTTGGCAACTTGTGAATCTTGCTGGCTATCATCTCTTGCCATCTCAGTATACCCGATAATTGCTCCTAAGATATTGTTGAAGTCATGGGCAATACCGCCAGCCAGTGTACCGATCGCTTCCATTTTCTGGGCCTGGCGAAGATTTTTTTCCAATTCAATCTCGCGGGTTACATCTCGTCGAACTGATACATAATTGATAATTTCCCCACCAAAATCTTTCACAGGTGAGATGGTAGAATCCATATGGTAAAGATCGCCGTTCTTTCGTCTGTTCACCATCCGTCCCTGCCAGGTACTGCCTTGAGAGATGGTTTTCCACATCTCTGCATAAAAATCATTATCGTGCTTATTACTTTTGAAAATACGCGGGGTTTTGCCGATCACTTCGGTGAGAGAATAACCACTGATGCTTTCCAGGGAAGGATTCGCGTACTCGATGATACCGGCGCTGTCTGTAATCAGAATTGATTCGCCAGCTTGTTCAATGGCCATTACCAGGCGTAGATTTTGGGCTTCAGTTTTCCTCTTGGCTTCAGCCATTTCACTCAAGGCCAAACCGTAGGACATGAGCACCTCCATCAAGGGTGCAGATATGGATCGCACGGATTCCAGCAGTGTTTTATCCGGTACTTCTTCGGCCAGCTTTTGGAGAGCCGATTCATGCATCTCAGCAACCTCCTCAAGAGGAATATTCTCCTTGATAAGTTCCCGCCCCAGATCAGCCGCATCGAGCAGCGCTTTCTCGCCTTGAGAGAGATAATAGTCCTGGAGTAAATTAAGATACTTCCCGGAAATACTATATTTTTCCATTGGTAACCCCTGTTTGGATCACTTGATTAGAATAATTAAGCTGTTGTCTCATTTTTCAGTCACCCATCATTAATCCCAGGTATATATCAGAACGGCAGCATCGTCCGTGTCTCTACCCCAGTCTTTGATTATTTTTTCTGCCAGTTCCTGCATATCTTTATATAATGGTGGCCCATATGCGGTGAAATCAATCAGTTCTTTCACACCGTCGGTATACATCATCACCAGATCACCGGGGACAAATGGAACGGTTTCAGGTACAAGGTGCTTGTAACCGGCACCTACAATGCCATAATCACTTCTTAAATACCGGGGTTTTTGGGAAGTCTCTTTAAAATCCGCTCTACGCAGAATGAGGATGCGGGTATTGCCGATACCGGCATAGGTCAGTGTACAAGCCTTCTTATCAATGATGGCAATACCCATGGCCCCGCCCCTGGTATCTCTGATCTCTTTATTACACCCGGAAAATATCTCAAGCAGAGGGTTTGTCAGGTGGGATGCCACGTAAGTCATTGCTGCCCGGGCCGCTATTTCCGCATGTTTTCCGTGGCCCAGACCGTCGACAATGCAAAGCGTGACCTGATAACCCTTTTGCCAGTGTCCGAACTGGTCACCACAATGTTTATTATCCCCAAAAGATTGTTTTACGGACCCTATTGCCATATTTTCCATTTCCTTGCCGTGATCCGGCTGCCCAGGCCAGGCTCTGATTGAATTTCAAATTCATCCATGAGCCGTTTTACACCGGGCAGTCCTCCGCCAAGACCCCGGTTAGTGGTGAATCCGTCTGTCATTGCAAGGTCAATGTCGTCTATGCCGGGTCCCTCGTCCTGGGCAATAACTTCAATGCCAACATTATCTTCTCGTATGAGAGGAACAAGGGTGATAGTACCGCCTTTATCTGTGTGAAAAAAAAGATTGTATGCCAGTTCTGACACACTGGTCATGATATAGAAAACTATGATCTGCTTGAACCCGAGGGTCTCGGCCAGGAACTTGACGCTGTGCCTGGTTTTCGGGATATGGTATTCTTCGGTAACCCGGATAATGATCGGCTCCTGCTGGATCTCCATACCCGATTTCTCAACACGGTTCATTGCAGCCGGCCCCTCTCAAATTTTTTTCCGTCTGAGAGTGATGGTAACAACGGTATTTCCAGGCACGGAATCAATGCCAAATTCCTGGACCAGTCGTTTTGCTCCCGGTAACCCTGCCCCCATGCCTCCACCGCTACTGTAACCTTGCTCAAGTGCCTTGTCGATATCAGAGATTCCGGGGCCTGCATCTTCCACGGCTGTGACAATCTTGATTTCATTTTTATTGGATTGGTCGGTAATGGTGCACAGACCTGTACCAGCGTACTGGACCACATTACGCGTCAGCTCTGATATAGCTGTGGCAAGACGTGTCTGATCAGCCGAGCCAAATCCTAATTCCAGAGCCATCTTCCGACCCATCTTTCGAGCAGTAACAACGTCTCTGGAGTTCTTTATCTCGATTTTTTTTGCTTCCATCAGACACCCCCTGCCCTTTTTGAGATAAGTGCCTGAAGTTTTTCCATGCCATGGTCAAGATTAATAGCGGTTGAAACCCCGATGAGCTCCCGACCCATTTCAACCAGGGTCAGGGCCACGTCGGGCTGCATGCCGGAAATAACCGCCTCGGCCCCCAGTATTTTTGCCATGACGGCGGTTTCATTTAAAACCCGGGCCAAAAAGGAATCCACCACATCAAGGGCGGTGATGTCGATTATCACCCCGTCGGCATCGTTTATCTGCACCGCTTTTAATAGATCCTCCTGAAAGTTCAGGGCATCCTCATCCGTCAGGTCCACCTGGATAGAGGTCAACAGAATATTTTTAAGCCTTAATACAGGAATCTTCATGAGGCCTCCCTACTCGCTTTTAGAAACAACCTTCTTTCCTACCATGGCAAGCGCCTCAGCCACACCCACCCGCAATGTACCCCGGGTCTTCAAGGCACTGAAGTCCACCTCAAGCTTGGTTAGGGTCTGGGCCGAATCCGGGCTGACACCGGTAATAATCACTTCGGTTCCCATCATCTGGGCAGATGCCACGGTTTTGATTATGTTCTGAGCCACCTGGCAATCGTCTTTGATCCTGAGATCTTTGAAGAGATTGCGTCAAAGTTGAAGCCG
>JAOZLO010000308.1:2050-4401 GCA_029934775.1 Desulfocapsaceae bacterium | reverse complement strand
TTAACAAAGTTTATGAATTGGCCAGCAGAGCAGACAACGCTCTCGGGGCAACTGAACTGACACTCTGGATCGCCTTTTTTACCGTGTTATTGAAGATATGGCTCAGTTTCTGGACCTACCGTATTGGCAGACAGACATCCAGCAATGTTGTACTGGCGCTGGCGGCTGATCATCGCAATGATATCTTCTCCGCCCTGGCAGCAAGTATTGGTATCATTTTCAGCCGTATGGGTTTTCTCTGGGTTGACCCTCTGGCTGGCGGCCTTGTTTCACTCATCATCCTCCATACAGGAATCGAAATAATCCGTGAGTCTGCTGCAGACCTGATGAATACCCTCCCGGGCAAAGAGTTGTGCAAAGAAATCCATGAAAAACTGGCGAATATCGACGAACTCCTTGCAATTGAAGAAATACATGGCCATAGGTTCGGGCAGCATATGGTTGTCAATATAACCATCGGCATATCCCCCGATCTGACCGTGGCTGAAGGTGGCCGAATTGCCACTCTGGTGGAGAAGACACTCCTGAAAGAGATAGAGTCTATGCGGAGGGTCTTTGTCCACTACCATCCGGTGAATATAAGCAGGAAGAAAGTCAAAACGATAAAGGCGACGTAACGATCCATGAATATTACTCCAACCTCCTGTCAAAAGCTGACAGAAGTTGTCCATAAATCCATTTTCATAGTCTTACAACTTTCTAACAAGACAACGCTAAATCTACGAGGAAGCCCCCTATGTTTCGAAAGAAAAAGACACCTACAGAAAGTATTCTGATCCTTGGGCTTGGCGGGGTTGGTTTTTATCTGGCAAAACGACTGATTCATGAAGAGTATGCTGTTACCATTATAGAGCCGGACGCAAAAATAGTGGATCATGCCGATTGCCAGATTGATGCCAGATTGATAAAGGGCAGTGCCATGGATATTAAATGCTGGGAAGAGGCTAATGCCCATAAAATTGATTATCTTATCGCCGTCACAGATAATGATGCTGTAAATATGATGGCCTCGATGATCGGCGACAGTTTCGGTATAAAACGTAAAATTGCCAGAGTACGGTCGTTAGATTTTGGCAAAAGTGATTCAATACTCACTGCAGAAGACCTGAAACTGGATATGCTCATCCATCCGGAAGAACTTGTTGCTCAGGAAATAGCACGACTCATCAAGATAAATGCCTCCAATGAAATTATTGAAATTGCCCAGGGAGAAATCCAGCTGCTGGCAATCGGAGTAGACGATTTTTCTCCCCTGGCAAATAAAAACCTCAAAGATATTGCCGGAATGTACAAAAGTTTTCCTTTCAGGGTGGTAGCTATAGCCAGAGGAATCAGTACGATCATCCCGGGTGGAAATGATGTTATTCTCCCCCATGACCATATTTTTATTATGGCCACTCAGGAAAATCTACAAAGCCTCATGGAGTTAACCGGTGTACATAAACAGCGGCAGCAGAAGGTGATGCTGCTTGGTGGTGGTCTGGTAGGCTCTCGGGTAGCGGAGTTACTTGAAAAATCTGTTTCTGTAAAGCTTCTTGAAAAAGACGAACAGCGGGCACTGGAACTCTCTTCCGTCCTGGCCCATACAGACGTAATGCATGGTGACGGATCTGACAGAGATGTCCTGACTATGGCCGGCCTGCAAAATATTGACACACTTGTTACAACAACAGGGGAAAATGAGACAAATATCATGACCTGCCTGCTGGCCAAATATCTCATTGAAAAGGAGAATAATAATGGAAAAAAAAAGGAATGCAAGACTATTGCCCTTGTAAATAAAGAAGATTATCTGGTCCTAGCCGCCACAGTGGGTTCAGATATTGCCCTGAATAAAAAAGTGATGGCAGGCAATGAAATACTCAAATTTATCCGACGAAGCGAAATTGTATCTGTTGCCCATCTCCACGGTTTTGACACGGAAGTTGTTGAACTCATTGCTGCACCAAAATCACCCATCACTAAAAAAAGTCTGTCAAAACTAGACACTTTTTTTCAGGACAAGCTTATCATCGGTGCTGTTTTTCGAGAACAAAACTGGCAGATTGCAGTAGGTGACACCCATATTCAGGAAGGTGAATCGGTCATTGTCATCTGTATATCAAAGCATCTCAAAGATGCCCGAAAACTCTTTCTCGGCTGAGAAAGATCCTATTTTCTCCAGAAAGCCGGATAAAAAACAACAAGCGCTGAAAACATCTCAAGCCTTCCAACCAGCATATTCCAAGAGAGAAACCATTTACCTGTATTGGAGATAAAAGCATAATTTTCACTCGGCCCTACATCACCAAAACCCGGGCCTATATTCATAAGTGTGGCAACTACTGAGCTGACTGCGGTAATATAATCGA
>JAOZLO010000308.1:0-1950 GCA_029934775.1 Desulfocapsaceae bacterium | reverse complement strand
AAAACAGACCGCTATAAGAAACATCTGTGCAGATTGAGGCCACAATTCATAATCGGTTGTGGTAAACCCGGTGGTTGTAAGGATCGAGACCACCTGAAATGTGCCGTAGCGTAAAGATTCCAGGAAGCCGCCGTAGGTTGTATTTTTCCAGAGAATAAGGCTTACTGATCCACAAAAAAAGAGCAGAAAACCCAGATACCAGCGAAGCTCGGTGTTCTCTCGAACATGCTGCCATTCCCCTTTAGCCATCATATAGAAGAGGACAAACGTAACACCACCTAAAATCATAAAAATGATGGTAATCCAGTCAAAATAGGCACTGTTATAGTATCCGAGACTCATGTTTTTAGTGGAATACCCTGAGGTGGAAACAGTGCCGAAGGCGTGGCAGAGCGAGTCGAAAAGTGACATGTCGCCCAGGTAGAGAAGAATGGTCTGAAAAATATTAAGAACCAGATAAATCCCCCAGAGCCAGATCATCGTATCCTTGTTCCGGGCCATAAATTTATCCTTTGTGATAACCTGGCCAGGGCTCGATTCAGCACGGAAAATTCGTACTCCTCCCATCCCATGGGGAAGGAAAATGAGGGTAAGTGTCAGAAAACCCATTCCGCCGAGCAGATGTGTCTGGCTTCGCCAAAAGAGCAATCCATGGGGCACGATCTCAATATCAGTGAGAATTGTGGCACCGGTTGTGGTATAGCCGGACATCATCTCAAAAAAAGCATCGGTAAAGGAGGGAATAGCTCCGTAAATAATAAAAGGAAGTGTAGAAAAAGCGGAAATAACAATCCAGCCAAAAGTCGCAATAAAAAGGCCATCTTTTATATTCAACTGATGATTATTGCGAAATATCCGTTTAAAAGGTAAGCCAATGGCTATGATTATGACAGCGGATAGAGTGATTGATTTTAAATCATCTTCTCCATATAAAACTGAACAGATGACTGGAAAAATCATGGAACTACCGGTCACTATCAGAAGTGAACCGAGTACATTTGCAATAGAAGAAAAGTTCATAAGCACTACACGATTGTCAGAAAGGTTGAGCTGAATGAAGAATATCCTGCTGCATCATCTCTATCACCTTGACCGGATCATCAGCCTTTGTTATCGGCCTGCCGACAACTACGTGGTTGGCCCCGTTCCTGATTGCCATCCCCGCGGTGACAATACGTTTCTGGTCATCCCCTGAGTCGGAAGTATTTAGCCCCGGGCGAATCCCCGGAGTCACAATAAAAAGTTTTTCTCCAAGTTGATTTCTCATTTTTTCAGCCTCAAGACCGGAAGAAACCACCCCGTCACACCCCAACTCCAAAGCTCTTTTGGCTCTGAAGAAAACCAATTCTTCAACTGATTGCGTCATACCCATTGCCCTCATATCCTCTTCGCCAAAACTGGTCAACACTGTTACAGCAAGAAGTTTCATATCACCACGCGCTGCAACCGCAGCTCGTATTATCGGGTCATTTCCATGGATAGTTGCAAAAGTGACTCCCCTGTTATTCACCTGCTCTACTGCCAGCTTGACCGTCTCCGGAATATCAAAGAATTTAAGGTCCAGCATGACCTTATGCCCGCGGTCCACTATCCAGTCAACGGTTTCAAACCAGCCGCTCATAAAAAGCTGCAGCCCCACCTTATAAAAACTCACATGAGACTCACATTTTCTTACGATTTCCTTTGCCTGTTCAGGATTTACTACGTCAAGAGCTATAATTATTCTCTCACTTAGAGGTATATTACTGTCGTTCATATTCATTTTATTTAAGGGTTCCTTGAAAAATTAGAATTTTCCTTCAGCCTCGAAACTGGACTTTACCTGCTCTCCTCAGCTTCTGCAAGTTCGACCAGAATCTGTTTACACCTTCTGGCAATCAAATCTGTTTCATATTTCCGGGGAACCAGTCGAAAGACTTCAAAAGCCCTGGACTCTCTTTTCTCCACATG
>JAOZLO010000307.1 GCA_029934775.1 Desulfocapsaceae bacterium | reverse complement strand
TTCTGTGTCAAAGTTGGGAATTGAAGCCATTACCAAAGAGATGAAATGGTTCTTTTTGGCCATGATTTGTGTTCTCGTGCTGATCACTTTTGTCCCTGAATTGACCACTTTCGTACCGAGAACACTGGGGCTTATCCAGTAACCACTGCAAAAGAGACGGTATGATTATAACTGGATTTACAGACGAAATTTCTGATAATTTATCCCTGCAGATCAAGGCGTTGAAAGAACTTGGTTGGAACTACATAGATCTGAGGACAGTTGATGGTAAAAATGTCAGCAGCCTGACTGACAGAGAATTTGACCAGGTTCTTCAACAACTTACTGAAAACAAAATACAAATCTCATGTTTCGCCAGTACCATAGCAAACTGGAACCGGAATGCAATAAAGTCTTTCGATCTTGATATGCTGGAAATGGAAAGTTCTATCCGCCATATGAAAAAAGCGAATGTCCGTTTTATCAGAATCATGAGTTATAAGGTTGAATCGCCCTCGAAGCTCGGCAGTGAATACGAAAAAATTGTGATTGAAAATCTGAAAAAAATTGTTCGGCTGGCAGAAGATAACGGGATTGTTTGTCTGCATGAAAATTGTGAAACATGGGGTGGGCAGAGCTACCATCACTCGTTGCGGTTGCTGGAAGAAGTCAATTCACCGGCACTCAAGCTGGTATTTGATACCGGAAATCCTGTCAACACACACCATATTGCAGGAGATGAACCTTTTTCGTACCAGGATTCCTTGAAGTTTTTCCAAGAAGTACGTGCTCACGTAGAGTACTTGCACATAAAAGATGCTTTTTGGATTAATGATTCTCTTCACTACACTTTCCCCGGTGAAGGAGATGGAAATGTGCTGGAGATACTTGGCCTGATAAAAAAATATGGCATGGATATCCCCATTTCTATAGAACCTCATGTTGCTGTTGTCTTTCATGATCAATCAGTTACCGCTACTCCCGAGGAACGCTGGGACAGCTTTATAAACTACGGCAACCGTCTGGTGATTATGGCAAAGGAGGCTGGAATTGTTTTCAGCCGATAGATGCACCATATTAAATTTTTTGGAGGAGAGTACAAATGAGAAATCTGACAAAGCTGATCATTGCTGCGAGTATCACTTGCGGATTAGTAGTTCCTTTATTGTCTGTAGATCCGGTTTCTGCATCGGAAAAAAATGTATGGAAGCCTAAGAAACCGGTAAATCTCATCGTTCCCTGGGGGGCGGGTGGCGCAACAGATGGTGTTTCCAGACAGACCGCGATGGTATTGGAGAAGTTTCTTGGCCAGAAAATAGTTATTGTAAATCAACCGGGCGCCTCCGGTTCAGTTGGCACAAAAAATGTACTGGATAAGCCGAAGAAAGGTTTGTATTGGACTGCCGGGGCAGTAAAAGATCTCGGTGTGTATAAGGTACAGGGATTGTTGGATACCACGCTGGATGACTGGCACATTTTCACCAATTTTGCCATTCCCAATGTTGTAGCGGTCAGGACAGACTCTCCCTATAAAGATTTCGGAGAACTTCTCGAAGGATTTAAAGCCAGCCCCGGCAAAGTGCGTGTCGCCACCGCAGGGGTTAATTCTGCAGGACATACCGCTATAGAAATGATCAAATCATATACGGATATCGATTATAAACATATCTCTTATGATGGTGGAAATTCGGCGGTTATTGCAACAGTTGCAGGTGAATGTGAAGTGGTGCCGCAACTGGCAAAAGAAGAAGTTGATATGTTGAAAGCCGGAAAGTTGAGAGCGCTTGCCGTCCTGGCAGACGGCCCGCTTAATATTGATGGTTATGACCAGGAAATTCCTTCAGTTAAAAAATGGATCCCGGATTTTGTTACGGCGCCTATCTATTTTGGAATTTTTGTACCTAAAGGAGTTCCCCAGGAGGTAGTGGATACGTTAACAACGATCTGGAACAAGTCTCTGGTGGCCGATGACAGTTTGAAAACCTATGCCGCCCAGAATGCGATGATCTTTGATCCGGCTGCAGGGGATGCGGCACTGAAAAAATCATTTCCAATGGTTCAGCTCGATGCCTGGATGAAATTCGATAAGGGTGATGCTGCTGTCGATCCCTCTACGATAGGCATTCCGCGCCCATAAAATTTAAGCATATCATTTGAGAGCACCTGAATGGCAGTCGAGTAGATTGACAAAGTGTTCAGGTGTTCTGCTCTGCGCACAACAGCATGACATAATATGACAGACATGGCTTACTCTAAAATGACAGGAAAGGATTTTATTGCTTCAATAATCCTTATCGTCTTCAGCATAACGATCATTGTAATGTCATACACCATGCCCAGGCTTGAGCGGCGCGGTATTGATCCTCTGTCGGCACCCGGAGTCGTGCCGGGAATGATCGGAGTGGTCCTGCTCTGCCTGGCTCTCATCCTGTTTGTTCGTTCCATCAGAAAAGGTGGATATCGGATTTTTCAAAAAAAAACACACTCCACAGAAGAACATCGGCACCAGGGTGCGCTAACCAGAGTTTCACTTACCCTGCTGGTTTCCTTAATCTATGCCATAGGTTTTCTGGGACACCTCAACTACTCAATCGGCACCGGAATTTTTATTTTTTCCTTTATCTGTCTGTTTGAAATCCGGCCAGGACAACCGCTGAAAGATCAAAAGAGAACGTTCGTCTTCGCACTTATCCAGGCAATTATAGCCTCTTTGCTGATTACCCTCGTTTTTCAACAGTTATTTTTAATAGATTTACCATGAGGTTGTCATGTTCGAAGGTTTAAACTATTTCTGGGAAAGTCTGTTGGGTTTTATGAACGTCAGAACTATCTTCGATGTGTTCTGGAGTACCCAGCTGGGTATTATCGTGGGCATGTTACCTGGCCTCACGGCAACGATGGGCGTTGCATTGATGACCACGCTCACCTTCCATATGGCACCCGATAATGCCATCCTGATCCTCATCTGCATGTATATCGGGGCTATTTATGGTGGCGGCCGCAGCGCAATACTTTTAAACATTCCGGGCACTCCAGCCAATGCTGCTACAGCCATGGATGGATACCCGCTGGCAATGAAAGGGGAGGCGGGCAGGGCAATTGGTATCAGCACAACCGGGAGTTTTCTGGGCTCAATAATCGGTATGATAATGCTTGCATTTTTTACCCCGTTACTTGGTAATTTTGCCCTTAACTTCCAGTCGTTTGAATTTTTCTGGCTGGCAGTTTTCGGCATTGTTATTTCAGGTAATCTAACAGCCCCTAAAGATCCCGTTAAAGGGTGGATTTCCGGATTTCTCGGACTTTTTATCGCACTCATCGGCATGGAAGGTATACATGGATTTGTGCGATTTTCTTTCGGCAACACCAACTTGTCAGGAGGGATTAACTTAATACCGGCTATGGTAGGAGCCTTTGGTTTTGCAGAAATCCTCTCAATGATGAAGTTCCAGCATGTGAATGTGGTCAAATCAAAGATCGAACGAGTCATTCCCCGATTGCGGGATATATTCAAGTTCAGAAAAACCATAATCAGATCAGGTTTAATAGGTACTTTGATTGGGGCAATTCCTGGAGTTGGAGAAGATATTGCCGCCTGGGTAAGTTATGATTTTGCCAAACGAGGCAGCAAGAAGCCGGATGAATTTGGTAAAGGCAGTGTTGAGGGGCTGATTGCCTCTGAAACGGGTAATAATGCGGCAGTAGCTGGAGCGGTGATTCCGGTGCTGTCCCTTGGTATTCCCGGTTCTGCACCTGCTGCAGTGCTACTGGCGGCGATGTTTATCCATGGGGTGCGACCGGGGCCTCTGATCATGATCGAGTCACCGGATTTTGTTTATAAAGTGGTGGCTATGGTATTTCTTGCGACCTGTGCCATGTTTGTGCTGGGACTATCAATGGTGAAATATGTAGTTAAAATCCTTCAAGTTCCTCGAACAAAATTGATGCCCATCATTTTTACCCTTTGCGTGATTGGCTCATTTGCCATCCAAAGCCGAATATTTGATGTAAGGGTGATGATATTTTTCGGGATATTAGGATTTGTCATGCTTGAGATGGAATATCCTGTCGCCCCTATGATCCTCGGGCTCATTCTTGGCAACATGCTTGATACCAACTTCAGGCGGGCACTGGTGATATCGGAAGGGGAGATTCTTCCCTTTATCTCACGACCCATTTGCATTGTGCTGATTTCATTTATTGTCTTGACACTAGTCAGCAAAACACAGTGGTTTACTACTGTTACGGCTAGAGTTACCGAAAAAATTACATCCTATTTTAAAGAGGACTCATAATGAGTAACGGTGCAAACAGGATTGTCCGTGCAGGAATTGTAGGTTCAGGATTTGCCGCGCGTTTTCATGTGGAGGCGCTTCGAAAAGTTTATGGTGTCAATGTTGAAATAACAGGGATCTATTCTCCCACAGAAA
>JAOZLO010000306.1:1332-4411 GCA_029934775.1 Desulfocapsaceae bacterium | reverse complement strand
GTGTTTCCAACAGGTGGAGCCTGAAATTGCCATTCGCCTTCATTCTGATTGAAAACATGAATTTCTGTTGCATTCAGAACTGACTCATAAACACTTCTTTCTGGAGGATATCCATCTATTCCCAGATGTTCTTCATTATTGTTATGGAGCATTCGTTCCAGAACACAACGACGTGCTGACGAAGCCGCTGAAGACAATTTCCGGCGTACTGCAAGTTCATTTCTTACCCGAGGGCTGCTGGAATAAATATCCTCACAAGCACGGGACAGCAACTTAGTCACCCCCATAGGTTTGTGCGGGAACTCTTCCTCACCTTTCCAAAACCACTGGCAGGAATTCCCCACCGGGGCTGGACGAGGATCCAGTAAAGTTTGCAATAACTGGTTTATACGCTGTTCACCTTGTGCAAGTCGCAAACTCAATTCACGGCGAGCAATTCGATCATCTCGTAATTCTTCAGTATTACTCTCAACCCACCGAAGGCATGCAACCTCTTCAACAATGACTTTCAATGCATCAATTTGTCTTGGTACTGCTATAATAAGTCGTTTCTCTCTGGCAGTATCCTTCATGATCCTGGAGATAAGAGCAGCAGGATCAGCCTGAGGAAGTAAAACCAAAACAATTCCAGCAGCATCATTTTTGGGTGCTGCATTTTTTAGGATTCTTTGATTTATAGTCTCAGCGTAACTGACACCAAAAAAACGGTGTATATACCCTGAAGAACTTTTAGGATTATGCCAATCATTAAAAAGGTTGATCGACCTTAAGAATCGCGGGGCGACGTCTGTGTAGTCAGATATTTTTAAACCTTGCCCCATTACACATCTCCTCGACAGAAATAACTTTCTAATAATTCATAAGCATTTTCCTCTTCAACCCGGCAATGAATTTGTGCAATACCAGCTGATTCTGTGAAATCAAAAGAATCCCCCCACTTTGGATCCTCATGAAGCTCCTGTACAGCTTCAACCAATGCATTTTCATCCAGCATAAACACTTGTCCAGGGCTGTGTTCACGGTACAGTACTTTTTGTATCGTCATTGCATTTTTATTTTCTTTGCCAAAATATTCACAAATCGCATAACCTATAATTTCAGGAGGAAGAGAGGACTTTGAGCCTATGCCAAATCGATACGTTTCTGCATCACTCATTGGCTGAATAAGATTCAATTCTTGAAAAGGACAATCAAACGATTCTTCATTTGTTTTTTTCTTTTCAAATCGGCGAGTACCGCAATAGGATCGAATGTAACAGTCTATATCTCTTAAAATAACATTGTCAGAGGGAGCTTTTTTGCTTTTATCCAATGAACGTAAGGCCGCTTCAGCTACATCACGTTTAGCAAATTCAGGTTTATGTAAAAAAGAAAAAAGGACCATTCCCGCAGTTAAAAATCCTGGTTTCGTAATCAATTTCCAGTGAAGCAGCCACAAGGATGCATTATCCTCTAAAAAAGGATCCCACCCGGCATTTTCATCCAGAAGTTTGGTGCCAAATTCAGAAACCTCACCATCAGAAATGATACCGGTCGTTTCAGACCAGTATTTTAATACTATCAACCATATTTTTGCCAACACCAAGTGCTACTATGGCGTCAGGGTCTGTAAACTTTTTGCCCTCTCTGATGAATCTAAATCCTTTTTCCAGCCATCCATATCTAAAAGAAAATTTTTGGTGACCTGAGCACTTTGCCTTTATCTTCGCCATTAAAAATTCAACCTTTCAAGTTTGTAGTGGTTCAGACCGAATTTGACGGTTACCGATTTTTCAAATCGTACTGTCAGATTAAATTCAAGCGATCATGTTTTTCTTTCCAGAACTTTTTTCCATCCTCAAGCGTATCCATAGGTGCGCGTCCACAACACATTTTATCCTGATGAGTTTGCCTATTGTTAAAATATTCCAGCCATTCATCCAAGTTTTTTTGTAATTCATCGATCACGGAGTATAATTTCCTACAGAATGTTACTTGATAAAATTCCTGTAGCACAGTTTTTTCGAAGTGCTCGCAAATACCGTTTTGTTTGAAGTGATCTAACCTTAGTTTTAATGTGATCAATATCATTTAATGGTCCATGACAAAATCATAGGTCCAGACATGGTTTTTACTACCGCGTCAGAGTTCAGTTACGACAGCACAACTTACCGATATTTTACGAATAATATTACCACGCTGAAGACATACTGTCTCACAGTTTTTCCCAGCTTAGCACATAATGCCCTGTTTTAGGCAGATTTCTACGCAAATCAATGGACATTTTGTGCCATAAATGATACTGTATGCCTTTGGGGAGTCAACAGGAGGCATACAGTGTCAAATGCGGTTTGTCGTTCACCAGATATGATTGTTCAACTGCTGCAATCGAAAGGCATAGTAACGTTTGAAGAGATGCAAAATGCACTGGGAGCGGCATCCCGTGTGACCACTTTTCGATACCTGAAGCAGGTGCAGTATATGCGAAGCTACAACCACAATGGGCGTTATTACACCTCTCGTGATCCAACTCGTTTTGATCGTTGGGGGTTATACACCCAAGGGGATATTTTTTTCTCCCGTGATGGGAAATTAGGCAATACCGTAAAACGCTTGGTACGGGAATCCGAAGGGGGAATGACACAACGAGAACTCCAAGATTTGCTAAAAGTGCGTGTTCAGGTTTTGTTGCTGGAGGCGGTAC
Organism: Desulfocapsaceae bacterium; assembly: GCA_029934775.1. Taxonomy (GTDB): domain Bacteria; phylum Desulfobacterota; class Desulfobulbia; order Desulfobulbales; family Desulfocapsaceae; genus Desulfomarina. Next base: position 1,728 of record JAOZLO010000306.1, on the reverse strand, counting down.
GGCACGATAAGATTCGACGGGAGCAGGTTGAGGGGCTCTATCTTTATCTCCACAACGACTCAACTATTGGTGCAACTCAACTAAAGAACCGTCATACCCGTGCTTCCAGTCATCGTTGCCTTCAAGCTACCGTAATAATAGATGACCATATCATTATTGAGGTGTTGCTGATTTTGATCCGGCACCCTGTTTACCAACCTGCAGATGTGACACGTGCTCTGCGGGGTCATATTCCGCCAATCACCAAGGAGCAGGTAATAGAGGTTGTTTCTCGATACGATCTGGAGGCGATCGGTAAAAAAAAGGGCTCTACGGTTTTCTAAAGCTGTTTCATGAGCGAACCCACTTGGCTGGCTGGTCGGCAACAGAAATCACACGCACTACAGTCACAAATGG
>JAOZLO010000306.1:0-1232 GCA_029934775.1 Desulfocapsaceae bacterium | reverse complement strand
CCCACTTGGCTGGCTGGTCGGCAACAGAAATCACACGCACTACAGTCACAAATGGAAGCCGATTACCACAAGTTGACTTTGTTGCTGAAACTGAACAGTGTTGGCACTGCGGTAGTCGTTTACGTGTACAGAAAAGCAAGAAACGCATTGTTTCCACAATAGAGACAGTTACAATTCTGGTCAGAGAGATCCGTAAAGTTTGCTTCAAGGATTCATCCCATCCGGTGGAAACTTCGGAAGCACTTTCAACGATGGTTCCCTGTGGACAGCGCTATGGTTACGATTTGATTGTCTGGGTTGGACTGGCACGATATCACCGTAATTTACAACGTAAAGAAATTCGTGCAGAGTTGCTCCAGAAAAAGGATATTATACTTTCAGACGGTTCAATATCAGAGATATGTGATCGTTTTCTACTTTACGTTGAAGCACTTCATGTAAGTTGTATTCCAGAGCTTCGTGTCGCTATGGAGAAGGGGTATCCGCTCCATATTGATGCAACTAATGAATATGGTAAAGGTGGGCTTTTTCTCTGTCTGGATGGTTGGCGTGGTTGGGTTCTGTATGCTACAAAAATTGCCACCGAAAATGCAGAGGAACTCCGTCCGGCTATAGACATAACCACCGCTCTATTTGGAGATCCTATAGCTGTTGTACGAGACCTTGGTAGTGCTGGTGCTAAAGCTGTCGATCAGTTGCGTCAGAAGAATATTCCAGATCTGGTATGCCACTATCATTTCCTTGGGGCGATTGGAAAAAAACTCTTTGATGCCGACTACTCGTTGTTACGCAAGCTGTTACAACGAAGCAAAATTCGTAGTGGGTTACGTGAATTATTGAGGGACTTACGCAAAAGTCACACCTCAGACAGGTATGCGGGGAAATTCGGGCAGGGTAGAATGCGCAAGGCATTACCAGCCCTGATTCTCTGGGTGTTGGAAGGAGAAGGAGGCAAGGATCTTCCTTTCCCATTCTGCTTACCCCATTAAAATTTCTACCTGCGCTGTTGCGATGTTACACAACGACTTGAACAATGGATGCCTCTACCTCGATCACAGATAGAACGGCGTGTTCTCAGGCAATTATTCACCGTCATCGCCCGACTGGACAAGATTGAACATTTTGAAAGGGTGGTCCCTCTGTTAGAAAAAAGCTGGCAAGTCTTTTGCGAATTGCGTGATATAATATCAGCGGTACACTAATAAGTCGATCATCCGGAACAAGGGATTCAA
>JAOZLO010000305.1 GCA_029934775.1 Desulfocapsaceae bacterium | reverse complement strand
CCGGTCTTCTTTCCGGAGATGTCCAGGTTCTTTCCACCGGATATGGTGAAGCACTAGGACTTGCCAAACAGGGTGAAGTGAGAATCCTCGGGATAACCTCCGCAGAACGCTTAAGCCAGACTCCCGATGTCCCCACAATGAAAGAACTTGGTTTTGATGTCACTTTCGCCAACTGGCGTGGATTTTTCGGCATTCCCGGTTTATCAGAAGAGAAAGCGGAAGCATACAGAGCCCTGTTGAAAAAAATGTACGATACTCCTGAATGGGAGGATATTCGCACAAAACGGGGCTGGCAGAATCTTTATCAGCCCGGGGATGAGTTTTATACCTTCCTCGAAGCTCAGGAACTGGCCATTGGCGATATGATGCGTAAACTCGGTTTTATCAAATAGTTTTTGAATGTAACTTACAGAGATTTAGCAGTAAACTACTGATAAAATATCGGGGCAGGTTGGCTTAACCAATCTGCCCCGCAACGTTTAAAACCATTTAAAAAGGGGGTTCTTATGGCGCGAGAAAAAGTAGGGGCACTGGTAATACTCCTTTTTTCAGCAGCCTACGGCCTGCTGGCCAGAAATATACCCCTCTCTTTTCTTTCACAGCAGGAAGTTTTCACGGCACGTACCATGCCCTATGGATTAGCCGTTATTGGCATAGTATTGGCATTTTTCATCTTAGTGCTGCCAACGGTTGATCCAGAGGGGAAAAAGAGCCTTTCCGAGACAACAAAAGGGATGGATTGGTCAACGGCAATTCAGCTTGTGATACTTATGCTGATTTTTGGACTGATCATGAAGTGGCTTGGCTTCATTCTCTCCTCCATTCTCTTCTTACTTGGCGGATTCTGGGTCCTGGGAGAAAGACGTATCAAACTGATGCTTTTTTCGGCACTTTTGCTCGTGGCTGTTCTCTGGTTTATCATGGCTTTCTTACTCGGCGTCTATCTCGCTCCGGGTGAAATATTTTATCTGCTGGGGGTACTCTGATGTGGGAAGGAATGATATCAGGCATGATGACGGGAATTACCACTACACTTATTCCTATCAATATTGCGATGGTTCTGTTCGGCTGTTTTGCCGGAAGCTTCATAGGCATGATGCCGGGTCTGGGTCCCATTACTGCAGTAGCCCTCATGATACCTGTGACCTATGGTCTTGATCCCACCACGGGTATGGTCCTTCTTTCCGGGGTCTATTACGGAGCAATATTTGGTGGTTCGACTTCTTCAATCCTGATCAATGCACCCGGTGAAGCCGCAACTGTGGCAACTGCTCTGGATGGATACCCTCTTGCCCGCCAGGGATACCCGGGAAAGGCACTGGCCATTGCCGCCTATTCATCATTTTCCGGTGGTACCATTGCTGTTATTCTAATGATGTTTTTTGCGCCCATGCTGGCCAAGGTGGCAACCAGTTTTCAGTCAGCCGATTATTTTGCCCTTATGATCCTGGGTCTCACCTCAGTATCTGCTTTTGCAGGTCGGGGAGGAGTGCTCAAAGCTCTTCTTATGGTGATTTTGGGCCTTATGCTGGCAACCGTTGGCACGGATCAGACTTCAGGAATTCAGCGCTTCACTTTCGGTTCTCTTGAGCTTCTGGACGGCATTGAATTCCTCCTTCTTGCAATGGCGACCTTTGCTCTCACTGAGGCGTTATCCATCGTTTTGAAACGAGATCCCGCCTCGGACAGTTTTAAGCCAAAAATGATCGGTTTTAAAAGCCTTAAAGTAACAAAAAAGGAGTTTAAATTCATCACTCCTTCAATCCTTCGATCTTCATTACTCGGTTTTTTTGTAGGTGTTCTGCCTGGTGCCGGAGCAACACTAGGCTCATTCATGTCTTATGGTATGGAAAGAAACCTGGCATCCAAGAAAGAACAGGAAAAATTCGGCAAGGGAAGTCTGCGCGGTCTTGCAGCGCCTGAAACAGGAAATAATGCGGCCAGTACCGGCTCATTTGTTCCTCTTCTGACGCTGGGGATCCCCGGATCAGGGACAACGGCTGTTATGCTCGGCGCTCTGATCGCCTACGGCATTGAGCCGGGACCGCGGATGTTTATCGAACGTCCAGACGTATTCTGGGGGGTAATTATGTCCATGTATATGGGCAATGTTTTCCTACTCATCCTCAACCTGCCTCTTATTCCCTATTTTGCCAGGTTACTGGCGATACCCCGCAATATCATGGTGCCGGTCATCCTCTTTTTCTCTCTCATGGGGGTCTATCTGATAACCTTTAATGATTTTGATATTCAGATGATGGTGTACTTCTGTGTTGCAGCTATGGCACTGCGTCTTATGAATTTCCCGATGGCGCCGCTCCTGCTCGGATTTATCCTTGGAGGCCTGATGGAAGACAACCTGAGACGGTCACTGATGATTTACGATGATTCCATATCGTTTATGTGGGAGAGGCCCATTACACTGACAATTAACCTGATAACAGTATTTATTCTCACTCTACCTCTTACTCGTTCCTTCTTGAGCAGTTTGCGAAAAAAATCGTAGGTTGTGCTGGAGTATTGCAGGCCTACAATAGAGAACTATATCTTTTTTTGCTTCTTTTACCTGCGATAACTCCTATAAGTAGACCAACAAGGAGGACACCTGAGCCAGCCAGAAACCAGATAAGAGAAGAATTGTTTTTAAGTCCTTCGTTTTCAAGTTGCAAAGCAGCTAAATGGTTTGACAGCTCATTAAACTGTCTTTCAGTGGCGATGAGCTTCTCTTTCGTCTGAACAACATCAGCTGTATCCCGCTGCAGGCTCTGGTAGTCGACCTTAATGGTATCACTTTCATTCATACAAACGATAAGATCCTGTTCTGTCTGGCTATTCACCTGCATCAGTTCCGTAAAATGAGTTTCGGTTTCGGCCAGTTTCTCCTCCAACTCCGCTTTGTTTTGTGCCAGCTCTACAACCTGATCTCTCAGAGGCTTTTCATCACTTAGATAACGCTTTAAAATCCAGCCTTCTTTGCCACTATCGAGCTGGACCTGGGCCCAGTCCCCATCAACTTCAAGCAGAGACACTACTGTTCCGTCACTGATCACGGCATCAATCTTGTAGTCAGTCCCCTGCCCCCGCCTGAGTGGAACCTCACTGGAGGGCTTTACATGCCATCTGGCTGCTGCTAAATCTGAACTGATCAGGCAGAAGAGAAGAATTGCAGTGCAATACAGGCAAGATGACAAACGTTTCATAAAAATATCCTCAGTTAACATTGTACTGTTTGGGGCGTTAGACTTTCTAACTTAAAGCAAAGCACAGGTCAGTGCATTACAAATTTTCTACACTTCCGATAATATCCGCCCTCGAGTATGAGCTGAGCGCAGCAGGGCCGGTATATTTTCATCAATATAGTCAAATACACGTGCACGTTTATTCTCTGCAGGGCGCATTATCCTCCCTATCACCTGCAGCAGTCTTCCTTCGAAGACAATGGGAGTAGTAAGAAACAGGGTAGAAAGACCGGAACAGTCAAAACCTTCTCCAATAAGCTGTAAAGTTGCCACAAGTACTTTTACTTCCCCATTCTGAACGGCAGCAACAAGGGCACTCCTGTTTTCCGGTGGAGTCCGTCCCGTAAGAAGCTCCACTACTACTCCCCTGCCCTGCAATTTTTCAACAAAAAATTCGCAGTGACTGACTCTATCGGAGACGACAAGACAGGTGCCACTTTCAGCTTCCGCTGAAACGCGGCAAATATCTTCTAAAATCTGTCCGTTCCTACCCTCATGAACAGTAAGAGCCTTCATGAGTGACTGATAGTCGCCGTGATAACGATAGGTAAATGAAGTACTGGTACGAATAATCTCAGGTTTAAGTACTGCTCCGGCAGCTTTTAACTCCTCAGGGTCAACTCGATGAATCCTGTCACCCATAAAAAAATAGATCAATTTGGTCAATTCATTATCACTGCGAAATGCTGTGGCAGAAAGTCCCAGAAGATACTGACAGTCAAACTTTGAAACAACGTTGGTGAACAGTGTTGCAGGAACCCGGTGGCACTCATCGACCACAAGATGACCAAACCGAGAAACAAGTTCATCCACCCGACTCCGTGCGCTGTTCACAATACTGACAGTAAGGGGTTCAATAGAAAATTTACCATCCCCAATCAACCCCACGTCACACCCGAGAAACTGTTCTGCCTTCTCTTGCCACTGATACAACAGCTCTTTAGTGTGCACAACAACAAGGGTGGGTTGTTTGCGTGCTGCTATGAGCGCCAGTCCCATAATAGTTTTGCCGCTCCCTGTCCCTGACTCAATTACCCCAAAAGATTTTTTCATCGCCTCATCAACTGCAAGCTGCTGATACGTGCGCAACTTGCCGCTAAAAGAGAGCTCAATTTCGGGTAAGATCTGTCTTTTATCTATAATTTCCGGATCGTTCCCAAAATATTCTCTATACAAGAGAACA
>JAOZLO010000304.1 GCA_029934775.1 Desulfocapsaceae bacterium | reverse complement strand
TATACAGCTTTTGGTCAACACTCCGGGGGAGTGGGCTCCTTAAGTGACAGGCTCGCACTTCCACGTTTTCCAGTGGCAGAATCGTTTGCAGAAATGAAAGTATTCAGTACAAAGGCGTTTTCCCTCGCCATGATTGTTGCCAAAAAGGAACCGGTTGAGCCCGTGACATCTGAAAAAAGACCTCAACTTACAATCACTCTGGCATCATCCAGTGCAAATCTAGATCAGTTAGCATGTTACGCCGGTAGTCAAAAGATGAAGATCCACTGGTCGGAACCTGGAAGACAATTTACAATACAAACAGCAGCAGACCTTCCCGTCGGCAGGTCACGATATAACTGCACTGCACCAGATAAGAACAGCAACCGATATTTCTGGTTCAGCCACCCCTGGCTCCGAATACAGGAAAAGTAAAAAATAACCGTCAGAAAGCAATACAACAATTACAGGAAATAATATTCACGGAATGCTATGACTCTTTATAAAATCACCCCATTAAAGCCCGGACTTTTTTTTTCGCCCTCTGTTGCTCTGTTCTCTCTAATGAGCCTTCTGCTCTGTCTGAGCTTATCTGGGTTTGCCACGGCAAAGAGCAGTACCTATGAGATTAAGGTTCTTGGCGGGGAGATTGAAAAAACTATCGAATATTTCAAAAGTAAAATTTTTTGGGGCCCGGAAAGCCATGATAAGGACCTCGAAGTTCCACGTACAATATTGACTGTAACCAGCAAACGCTGGCAGAAAGAGTCCCAGAAGGTGACGGTTGCTGTTAAAAAAGAACTCTTCTACCGTGCCATTGCTCCCCTGGTTCTTCTTGCCAACGAGCTGATCCTGGAAGAGCGGCAGAAACTCGTGGCATTCAATGAGACCTTAAGTAAAGGTAAAACGCTCAGTACTGAGAAACAGGACTGGCTGCAATCCATTGCACAGCAATATGGTCTGCAGGATGTCGCTTCCCTAGAGGAACAAGTGGATTCGCTTCTTGAACGGGTCGATGCTATCCCACCATCACTGGCCCTTGGACAGGCTGCCTATGAAAGCGGCTACGGCACCTCCCGTTTTGCAGTCGAGGGAAACGCCCTCTTTGGTCAGTGGACTTTCAAGGGCGACGGCATGAAACCAAAAGAACACCGTGCAAGTAAAGGGAACTATGGAGTGGCTGCCTATGACTGGCCATTTGATTCAGTGAGAAGTTATATGCAGAACCTTAATACCCACAGTGCCTACCAAAAGCTTCGAGACAAAAGATCGTCTCTGCGAAAACTGAAAAAAGACGTAACCGGCCTGGCGCTGGTAGAAACACTTGACAAGTATTCGGAACGAGGGATGGAGTATGTCAAAACACTGGCATCCATCATTAATGTTAATGGTCTTGCGATTACTGATAGAGCCTCTCTTGTAGATGAGCCGACTACTTTGATTGTTGGTGTGGGAGATGTTAGTAAAATCAAAGAGACAGAAACAAAGATTGGAGAGCTGCGTGCGTCAGGTGAACTTGACAGAATTATCAAAAGTATGCACCTGGAGGGTAAGAATTAAACAATGAATACCAAAATCCTTACTTTTCTAAAATGGCTGTTTATTACCATCAGCCTGCTCCTCTCCCTGCTTGTAATCACCATAGCAGGGCTCATGTATTTCGGGGTAACTTTCAATCTGGAATTTCTTAAAGGTGGAGTAGAAACCTCTGCTGAAGCGGCACTCGGGCGCAAGGTTTCAATAAAAGGTCCAGTATTCCTTGAGTTCTCGGACTGGCCGGCAATCGAGATACAAAATGTACAGATTGCAAATCTTCCTGATGCTGTAGATCCTGTTTTTTTCGATGCTGGGCTTGCAAGATTGCAGATTGGTTTATTCCCTCTGCTCAAGGGAGATATCCAGATAGGTGAAATAACAGCTGAGAATGTTACATTAAACTTGGAGAACAATGACCAGGGACAACCGAACTGGACTTTTGAGGCGGGAGAAAGTGAAACAACGAAACCGACACAGGCCGACAACATACCTGTGACGACATCCGCTAAAGATGATGAAAAATATATCAGTTTTAGCGGATTGAACGATCTCACTTTGAAGGATATTGCAGTCACCTATCATGACGCAGTACTTGGTAAGACAATCCATTTCAAGCTTAATAAACTGGATGGGGAGGCATCACCCGGAAAACCGATCATATTGGATTTTGCAGGGAATCTTCAAGAGAATGGGTATGATTTTCAATTTCAAGGTGGTTCTATAGAAGAACTTCTGTCAGGAGGAGAAGAGTCCTGGCAGTTCAAACTGACAGGTGATGTGGCTGGTAAAAAGATAGTAGCCGAGGGTGATATGGCTATGCGCGATAATGAACCTGCTGCTAACCTGGAGTTCGAAATTATGGACATTGATGTTGGTGACATTCTGTCCCGACTCGGGCTGGTTGAAGGTTTAAAGGCCTCCACCGGTTCGATGGGAATTAAACTGGCATTGAAAGGGAACAGCCTGGATAAAATTGTCCGTAATTCGTCAATGTCTTTTTCGCTGAGAGACGGTCAGTGGAGGATAGCAAGCCCGACTTCGGAAGCTTTCCTTGATGTAGAGAAACTTACTGGAGACATTCTGGTTGAACAGGGAAATGAAGTAACGATGAAACTGTCAGGGATGGTTGATAGTTTCCCGGTGAAATTTGTTATCACCGGAGCACCACTGGTTGAATATGTCTCAGTCCCGGAAACTGTTCCCCTGACGATTGATGTTGAATTTGCCGACAGTTACTTAAGTTTTGGAGGTGAGCTTGCACTTCCCGTTACAGACCGTAATCTGAATCTTTTCCTTACATTTAAAACCGATAAACTGGACAATCTCAATGAAGCACTCAGGCTTGATCTGCCTGCAATCGGTCCTGTTGAGTTCGCGACCAGGTTCGAGTTACTGGACAGTCGTTATGAATTGTCTAAGCTCGATCTGCAGGTTGGAGAAAGCCGGCTTTCAGGAAAAATGATTCTCGACTCTTCAGTGGAAAAGCCAGAGGTAAATATCGAACTGATATCAGAACTGCTTCGTATTGATGATTTTGACGCCATGACAAAGAGCTCTGGTGAAAATACACAAACTACCGAAACGGTTGAAACTGAAAAGGCCAGGGATGTGGATGAAACCGTTGTAGAAGAAACAGATAAACAGAGCGAGAATGGCGAAAGAAATCTGCTTTCAAAGGAAGTGCTGAGCAGTTTCAATGCAGAATTACTGATCAAAGCTAAAAAGGTAACATCCGGAGATGATGATCTCGGATCGGGAGAACTGAAAGCAACACTGAAGGACGGCCTCCTGGCTCTTAAACCATTGCGAATCGATGTGCCTGGCGGTGGAGTTCAAATCGAATTCGATTACCTGCCGACCGACGAGAATATTACCGTAAATTTGAATACAAACATTGAGGAGTTTGATATTGGTGTTCTTGTCAGAAGGGCCAAACCTGAAGCAGATATGGGGGGTAAATTCTATATGGATGCAGCTCTGCACTCAACTGCCCCTGATTTTAGTACAGTGATGGAGAATGCGACAGGCCATTTTGATTTTGGGCTCGTTCCGCAGAACTTTTCTGCAGGCATTATTGACATGTGGGCAGTGAACCTTATTTCATCCATCATGACCGAGGTTTCAGAAGAAGAACAGTCTGAAATTAACTGCCTTGTAGTGCGCTTTGGTATTGATGACGGGTTGATGAAAGAAAAGGCCATCTATATGGACACTTCAAATATGCACATAACTGGAAAGGCTGATATTGATTTTAAAACCCGTAAGCTTGACATTATTATGGTACCAAAATCAAAGAAGCCTGAATTCTTCAGTCTGGCTGTCCCAGTCAAGGTTCATGGTGAATTTGATGATTTTGGTCTGGGAATTGGCCTGGGCAGGTTAACCGAGGCAATAGTTTCATTTATTACCAGCCCTGTTCATGTACCGCTTCGGAAAATCTTTGCAGATAAAATCCCTGAAGATGGACAAGAGGCGTGCAGGCAGGCCTGGGCGTTAACCGGGGAAGAAGTTGAGAAGAGTGTTCAATAAAATTTGTTATACAGACAATAAGACAGAGGAAGAAATAGATGGATGAACAGATAGAAAAAGCAGTTGTACTTTGTTGCACCCATTTTCCTCACACTGCCGAGGATAAAACAAGATAATCCATACTTTGCTCTTTGTACTGCTCGGTTACAACCTCCCATAACAAGGTAGTAGATGCATATCCATACCTGCAGCTTGCCTCGGTCATAATGGAGGAAAGAATTTCCCACAAACAACACGGCCGGAAATATACCAATAACAATGCTAATGTTGAGAAACGGTACCGTGGCTCATGAAAAAATGTTAAAATGAGACCATAATTTTGCGACGAAAAGTAAATATGTGGTAGAATGGCTGGTCTCCACTTAGGAACGTACATTAAATAACCTAAACAAATTTATGCCTTTTATGCCGTCTTCT
>JAOZLO010000303.1 GCA_029934775.1 Desulfocapsaceae bacterium | reverse complement strand
AACTGATTTCCGGCCCGGGCTGTCCGGTTTGTGTAACCTCTGCCTCCCATATGGATGCTTTTATCTCCATGGCCGACAGACCTGGAGTCAGGGTGGCAATTTTTGGTGACCTCTTCAGGATTCCAGGCAGCTGCGGTTCACTTGCCAATGCCAGCTCAAGAGGTGCCCAAATTGATATTGTCTACTCTCCTATGGATGGGCTGGAAATTGCCAGAAACAACCCTGATGAACTTGTTGTTTTTCTTGGTGTGGGATTTGAGACGACCACTCCCGGTATTGCCGCAACTCTTCTTGAGGCTAAAAGTCAGAATATAAGGAACTTCACGCTCTTTTCTACCCAGAAAACAATGTTAGCCCCCATGAAGGCCCTGCTCAGTGATGCAGATCTGAGAATTGACGGACTCCTCTGTCCCGGACACGTCTCTTCTATTATCGGTGCCGGAGCCTGGGAGCCACTGGTAAGTGAATTCGGCCTGGCATGCGTGGTAGGCGGTTTTGAGACCGCAGATCTCTTGAAAAGCCTCACCCTCCTGGCCCACCAGGTTGGACAACGTTATCCGAAAGTTGAAAATGCCTACCCACGGGCTGTCTCCCTGGGAGCTAATCTCAGAGCAAAAAAAATAGTCGACGAGATCTTTGAACCGGTGGATATGGCATGGCGGGGACTCGGTATTATTCCTGGCAGTGGCCTTAAAATCAGGCAGAAATATTCTGATTTTGACGCTGAGGTGCGGCTCAACATTGAATTGGTTGAAACAGAGGAACCAAAAGGCTGTATATGCGGAGAGATCCTCAAAGGCATGTGTACTCCAAAAGAGTGCACGCTCTTTGACTCCAGATGTACACCTGAAAATCCGATAGGACCCTGCATGGTTTCCAGCGAAGGTACCTGTGCTGCCTATTATAAATATGGCCGGGATAGTATATTTTGATGGCGTCGTAAAAACTCTTCATCTGCTTCGTTGCTGTAAAATATCTATCATTACAACGTACCCTAGTATGCTGAAATAATAGATATTTTACGCGCCTTGCATATAAAGTTTTTTACTTAGCCACCTGACATTTTAAGTTTTTACGAGTTTGTCAATTTTAGAATGTCGAATATTGAACAGAAAATGATGAATATCGAAGGAAAACTACGTAAAGTGATGATTCATATCCAAATATAATACATATTGTATACCTGATGTCTAATAAAACCATACTACTCGACCATGGCAGTGGCGGACTGACCAGCCAGAAACTGATAAGTGGAATGTTTCTGAAATACCTGGACAATCCGATCCTCAGGACTCTTGAAGACAGTGCCGTCCTTGAAAATCAGCCGGGAAAACTTGCCTTTACTACAGACAGCTATGTTGTAGATCCTATTTTCTTTCCTGGCGGTGATATTGGTAAACTTGCTGTTCACGGAACTATTAACGATCTTGCAATGAGAGGTGCAAGACCGCTGTGTCTCAGCCTTGGACTCATTCTCGAAGAAGGCTTCCCGCTTGAAGAACTGGAGCGGGTAATTGTTTCTATCAGTGAGTCGTGCAACGAGGCAGGTGTACCGATTGTGACGGGAGACACAAAAGTTGTCCCCAGGGGAAAAGGAGATAAAATTTTTATCAACACATCTGGCATAGGCTTTATTGAGGAAGATATCACCATCTCATCCCGGATGGCACAAGAGGGTGATATTGTCATACTTTCCGGTACAATGGGGGACCATGGCATAACCATAATGACCCGCCAGGCTGGAATATCTGTAAAGGGTGATCTGAAAAGCGATACCATGCCCCTCCACAATCTCGTTCAGAAACTTCTGCATGAGATTCCGGGCTGTGTACACACTCTTCGTGATCCCACCAGGGGTGGAGTAGCATCTACGCTCAATGAAATAGCTGAAAACAGCGGGTTATGCATCGAACTCAGTGATGAATCGCTGCCTGTCCGACCTGAGATCAGGGCAGCCTGTGAACTCCTCGGACTTGAACCACTTTATCTTGCCAATGAGGGAAAGTGTATTGCCATTGTCAGAGGGGATAAGGCGGACAAGGCTCTTGAAATCATGCGCTCCACCAGCGAAGGATCAGAGGCTGCTATTATTGGCAGAGTTATTGCTGGAAAAGCTGGAAGAGTTATCATTAATACACCCGTTGGCGGCAAACGGATCGTCACCCCTTTGCACGGTGAACCTTTACCACGAATCTGCTGAAAATGGTCAGCAGCATCTGGTTAGAAAATTGCATAGATTAATAACCGGCGCCACTGTACTACAAAATCTTCAGGATGACGCAAAAAAGAATAGCCAGTAACGCCTCCTGCAGATAGCGTAGACTTCGAAATCTTAACCGGACACTGCTGAAAATGGTGAGAGAATCAAAAAAAATCGGTATAGCTGGAATCGGTAATTTTTTACTGCGTGATGAGGGATTCGGGGTTCATGTTGTCCATTATCTCCTGGATAATTATGGATTTCCTGAAAATGTCGAGATACAGGATATTGGTACTGCCGGAATGTATATGGCTCCGTTTCTTGAAGAATGTGATCCCGTTTTTGTCATTGATGTTGTCGACATTGAGGGTGAACCGGGTTCATTTCACCTCTTCACCCTGGATGAGGTTAAAAGTGGAAATTTTCAATTGCGCATGTCTCCGCACCAGCTTGGACTTCTGGAAATCCTTGAGATATCAAAGCTCCGGGATGCTGCTCCCGAACATATGGAGTTCTACACGGTGATCCCCCATGAATTAACTGAGAGTATAGAACTTTCAGACATCGTTGCCAGAAAAAAAATTGAAGTGGCAGAAATGATTATTAGACGCCTTCAAGACTTCGATGTCAAAATTTCCAGAAAATAATTATGCATGAGATATCGCTGGTACAGGGACTTTTGCATCAACTCAAAGAGCTGGCCAAGGAACACAAGAGCAGCAGAATTATCACCATTACAATGGAAATAGGTCCTCTGTCAGGTGTAGTTATTGATTCCTTCCGTTTTGGATTTGACATCCTCTCTGCCGATGATGATCTTGTTCGAGGTGCAAAACTCATTGTTCAAATACCACCGGTAACATATACCTGCACGGAGTGCGGCCATAAGGAAACGACTGTAGGCAAAAAGCCAGGCGAATGTCTGAAATGCCGGGAACTTTTTCTCATTCATGAGGGTGGGGAAGAACTGATGCTTCGTCAAGTTGAAATGGAATAGGGGAAAGAAATGTGTGATACATGCGGCTGCTCTATCACTGCTGATAAGGGCCAGAGCAAAATCATCGACGTGCATACCAGTCTCTTTGCAGCCAATGATGCGCTTGCAAAAGTCAACCGGGAACATTTTGATAAAACCGGAATTGTAACCCTTAACCTCATCAGCAGCCCAGGTTCAGGAAAAACAACACTGCTTGAGCATACCATTGATGCACTCAAAGATGAAATTAGTATTGGAGTTATTGAAGGAGATATTGAGACCGAGAGAGATGCGGAGAGAATCAGAGCAAAAGATGTACCGGTCATCCAGCTTACAACCGGTGGTGCCTGTCACCTTGACGCTGCTATGATCCACAAAGGGTTCCATCGCCTTGAAAAAGAAACTGGCGGTGATACAATCAAGTTGCTGTTTATCGAAAATGTCGGTAACCTTGTCTGCCCTTCAAGCTTTGATCTGGGCGAACATGAGCGGGTAGTTCTGGTTTCCGTACCTGAAGGTCCGGACAAACCGGCAAAATATCCCCGGGCCTTTATTAGCTCACATACCTTTGTGGTATCCAAGACCGACCTGTTGCCCTATTTTGATTTTCCCGTAGCAGAGGTAATGGGCGACGCCCTCCATCTCAACCCCCACCTTCGAACCATGACTCTTTCCTCCACCACCGGTGATGGAATGGAAACATGGCTTGACTATCTGCGGGAACTGGTAGCCAAAATGAAAGGAAATAACAACTTGGATTAAATACATATTTCACTATGAATCAACTGACGCGATTGATCCTCTGGTTCCTGCTTGCTCTCTTGTTGCAAAGTTGCGGAAGTCATGTGCAACAGAGAACGGATCCAGAATTTTTCGGATATGAAGAAACCGGGAAAGCATCATTTTATGCGATGAAATTTCAATTCAGAAAAACTGCGAGCGGCGATCGCTTCAATCAATTGGCTATGACGGCTGCCCATAAAAAACTACCTTTTGGGACGATGCTTCTGGTCACTAATCTTGAAAACGGCAAGAGTGTAAAAGTGATGGTAAATGACAGAGGACCTTTTATAAAGGGAAGGATTATCGACCTCACCAGGGCTTCGTTTGCAAAAATTGGTGATACCAGAAAGGGAATTCTCTCCGTTAAAATTGTGGCTGTCAAATAGGGAGCTGGACTGCACCAAAAGAGTCATTTGAAAAAACCGTGCTGCTTGTTTTCCAGTGAATATTATTGTTATGCATTTTGTTTTATGGTACAGTAAAGCGTACATGTTCACATAGGAGG
>JAOZLO010000302.1:1813-4477 GCA_029934775.1 Desulfocapsaceae bacterium | reverse complement strand
GCCATCTCCCTTACTGGAACTCTGGGGGGAGCCAGCACCGAGCTTGGCTCGATCGCCATTGATGGTGGTGTCTGGTCGGTGGGTGGCAGGCTGTTGGGGCCAGTTTTTGATTTCAACAAGAACAAAAAACGGGTGGAGATTGAAGAACAGAAGATGCAGCAGAGTCTTTACCTCTTTGAAAACACCGTACTGAATGCTTTTCGGGAAGTCGAAGATGCCTTAATTGAGATCGCCACCTACCGCGAGGAGCTGGCCGCCATCGATCGTCAGCAGAAAGCCTCAAAAAATGCCAATAAACTATCCAAAGAACGATACGACAAGGGCGTGAGCAGCTACCTCGAAGTGCTGGATACTGAACGGACCCTCTTTTCTACAGATCTGCAGTTATCCCAACTGCAGCAGCAATACCTTAACGCTTTTGTCAGACTATATAAGGCACTGGGCGGCGGCTGGGCTGACAAAGCAGGTCGGGAGGACACACTAACTGGAGAGAGCAAAAGCGCCAAATAGAGGTGTGCAAGGGTTTGGAGGGACTACAGGTAGGAAAAAGAAGGTAGTTAGAAGCCTTATAGCGACACTATCACAAACCAGCAAGGGATAACCGAACCCTTGACTCATGAAAGGTCCCACCTCCTCCCATATCTGCCAGTCTTTGTGAGGTCAGATCGTTAATTGCATTTTTCGCCAAACCGCTCTCCCAGAAAATTCCCTCTGCAACCAGCAGGCCTCGCTGTGTATCTTCAGTCAACCTGGCAGTTCGTGTCGTCCATCCCCGATCGTTCTCCATGATCACCGATTTTCCATCGATTATGCCCAGTGCAGCAGCATCTTGTGGATGTATCAATAGTTCACCAATCTCATCCATATAACGTTCTCCGAAAGTGGAGTTAAGCAGGTCTTTATGAGGAGGGGTGATCAGCAAAAATGGAAATTTTGATTGTAAATCGACGTCGTCACACTCCCCTCCCGGAACAAGGCAGGGAATATGCGGTTCTATCGGACTCAAGCTGGTACTGAACTGAAATTTGCACTGGAAGTCACTGAAGAGTGACCCCGTGTTATTTGCACGAGTAGAAAGAATATATCCCCCCTCCATGACCTCGGATAGTGAAATATCTGCAGGCACCCCTTCTAACTTCTTAAGATAAGAAACTATTCTCTTATCACAGCTCTGCTTAAAAGGTTCATCTGTAAAACCCATTTTAAGGGCCAGATTCTGAAATAGATCAAAATTTGACATTGCTTCACCAACCGGTGGAATAACCGGTTCAACAACCCCCAGATAAAAATGGCCGTAAGTGGTATAAACATCTCTGTTTTCTAAAAAAGTAGTGGCAGGGAGCAGAAGGTCTGCATAACGGGCAGTTGGGGTCATAACCTGTTCATGCACAACAGTAAAAAGGTCCTCCCGCATCAAACCTTTACGCACCATGCTGCTGTCAGGGTTCACACTGAGAGGGTTGGAGTTATAGATAAATATTCCTTTTACCGGTGGATCAAGAACCGTGAGGGCATTACCAAGCTCAACCATGTTCACTTCTCGAGTCATCCCCCCGGCCAGGGTGGGACAGGTCAGCTCATCTTTACCTCCACGAAAGCCCCCTCCAAAACAGAGTACCCCACGTCCTTTCCCCGCGCCATACAATCCAAGGGCAGCAGCAAGGGAAAAGATTGCCCGTACAGCCATTCCGCCACGACTGTTTCGAGTAAGACCCACTCCTACCCTCAAAAAAGTTCTCGGAGAGTGGCAAAAGAATTCGGCCAACTCTTCTATCCGTTCTTTTTTTATTCCGCTCTGGGCGACTAATTCCTGCCAGTCACTGTTTTTCAGATAATCTGAAAATTCATCAAAACCCTCAGTTTCTTTTTTAATATATTCTCTGGCGACAGAGTGACGTTCAATAAGTGATTTCAATATACCAAGAGCCAGAGATACATCTCCTCCCGGTTTTACCGGTTGATAGATATCGGCAGATTTACCGGTCACATTACAATACGGATCAATAACCAGAACCCTGCATCCTCTTTTTTTTGCCCGGGCAACATATTGCCAGAAATGAATATTAGTGACCTTGCAGTTACTACCCCAGCAGACTATAAGATCGGCATCCAACGCCTTTTCAGGAGGCGAACCCGGTATATCCCCGCACTGTTTTTCCCATCCCGCTCCAGCAGTTGTAGAACATATGGTCTGATCGAGCCTGGAGGTACCCATACGGTTAAAAAAAGGATACCCGGCAAACCTGTTTACAGCACCCATATTTCCTGCGTAAGAATAGGGGAGAATTGCCTCTCCTCCATGCTTCTTTTTAATCTCTGTCAGTCTGTTTACCAGGATATCAAAGGCTTCATCCCAGTCTATCCTGCGAAAAACCCCCTCGCCCTTCCCTCCATCCCGCACCTGGGGGAAAAGTATTCTTTTACTGTCATACACTCTCTCGGGATAACTCCGCATTTTACGACAGATAAAGCCGTTGGTGTAAGGGTGATCCTTATCGCCACCCAGTTCGGTAATCCTGCCATTTACAACCGTTGCAATCATGCCGCAGCTGTCCGGGCAGTCCAACGGGCAGATAGTCTTTTTTCGCTCAATTATATCCATTTATATATCAGCCAATAACAGCATGACCATCGTACAAATACCGTTTAATCTTATGTGTCGCC
>JAOZLO010000302.1:0-1713 GCA_029934775.1 Desulfocapsaceae bacterium | reverse complement strand
TCAGCCAATAACAGCATGACCATCGTACAAATACCGTTTAATCTTATGTGTCGCCGTTTTAATGAAGGGCTCTCTTCTCTCAAGGACTTTGCTTAACCGAGATGTCCTGGGCAGCTGATCATTCATTTCCCGCCGCATAATATCCAGAAGATTTTCTATATAGGCACGCCTGTCAGAACGCGGACTTCCGGCAGTCTGATCATCAATAAATTCATAATCAGGGTAAATCCAGGCCTCAAGCTTTCCGCCATTTTCAATCACCAGGCTCTCGACAACCCAGTTGACAGTATTGATCTTATGTTCTATCGCCTCAGGATAGACATTTTCTCCATTGGCCATTACAATAACATTCTTCGATCTACCGGAGATATGCAGATTTTCCGCATCATCCAAAAAACCGAGATCTCCTGTAGCCAGCCAGCCATCACTGCTCAACACAGTCGCAGTTGTATCCATATCATCATAGTAACCTTTCATCACATTTGGACCACGCACAAAAATCTCTCCAATTCCGGTCCTGGAATCAGCGTCACTTATTCTTATGTCAACACCAGGAAGTGATTTACCCGTAGACCCAATGGCAATAGCTTTATCACCCATAGGACCACCAGCAATAAGTGGAGAAGACTCAGTCATACCATAACCTATCAGATAGGGAAACCTGGCTTCACTGAGAAATTTTTCCACCTCCGGATTAAGAGCAGCCCCTCCGATACCCATAAGCTCAAGATTTCCACCAAAAAAACCAAGTAATTTTTTCCCGATACGTCGATAGATAAATTGCCTTCCTACAGTGGTTTTACAGAGAAGGCTTAAGAGTTTACTCTTTTCAATCTGCGGGAGAACTCGTTTTTTATAGATCTTTTCAAGAACCAGAGGGACAGCGAAAATCACGGCAGGACGTTCGTGACTGCATAATTTCTGCAAAATTGCCGGAGTAGGTGCTTTTCCGGCATAAGCAATGCGGCAACCATAGAGTAAGGGCAGAATAAAGCCACAGGTAAATTCATAGGTATGAGACATGGGCAGAATTGACAACCAGGTGGAACCGGGTTCTATTTCCATCAAATTTGATGCGGCATAGGCATTAGAAGTCAAATTCTTATGGCTCAACATTACAGCCTTGGAAAAACCGGAAGTTCCGGAAGTATAAAGAATAGAAGCAGTATCATCCTCTTTAACCGCAGGAAAAACGGGTTCTGCAAGATTACTCCTTAAAGTAGCAACAGCCTCATTTAAATAGCTTGTAAAGGGAATGACGGAAACAACCTCGCTGTCAGCCTCATAATCATCAAGAGTTATTACCACTCCTTTCAAATCACTGCCCAGCTCATTTACCTTCTCAATCAGCCTCTGAGTGATAAAAAGAGCTTTAACCTGCATTTCATTGAGTATGTGATGCACATCACTCTCCGGCAAATCCGGCAGAATAGGTACGGCTACAGCTCCAAGACGGACTATGGCAAGATAGGCAATCCCCCAGTTAGGAGAATTTTCACCGAGGACCGCAATATGGTCTCCCTTCACAATGCCTTCATCCTGCATACGTGAAGCCAGAGCAACAATCCGCTCATGAAACACCTTGTATGTGAGGGGGCTTTCCATTGCCATGCCAATAGCATGGCTATCTTTGAATTTAGAACAACTGGAATCAATCACATAATTGAGAGTCATGCCAACTTCCGGGCCTAAAACCATAATACACCTCTGTTA
>JAOZLO010000301.1 GCA_029934775.1 Desulfocapsaceae bacterium | reverse complement strand
GGTGTTACGTGTGTTAACCATATCAGTGCCTTACTTCATAAAAGCTGTAAAAAAAACAAGTAATCGAGTAATGTGTTTTTAAATTAATAATTTATAGAAAATAAATATCTTTTACAACAATGCATTACAATTATTCATCCGCTGAAGAAGAAGTTGGCGTAATTCATGCATCGTAACAGTCAGAGACTGAATATGAGCTTTATCAGAAAAGCGATATAATTCCAAACAGAATTCAATAAAATAAGATGTAAATAAGCCGATAACAGGATGACGCTTCAGAAACAACCCTCAAACCCTCTCGGAGTCTCACGAGTTCGCTTACCTGCAAAATCCTAACCGGAAACTACTGGGTATAAGTACCTTGTGGTATATGTAACCACATAATTTCAACATACGTTCCTCTGTTAAAAGTCCACGCTTCCATGTTCTTCTCACAGGGATTGAGAGTGGAGTGCTGGAATCTGTACGGCTCACTATGAGCTTTGAACAAGAATAAAAATGAGAATTTTTACCAGGGAGAACTGGGATGCAGCGTCAGGTTGTAATAAAAATTGGCACCGAAAATCCAAATCCGATCACCGGCATAGAATATCCTATTCCTGATTGTTTGAGCAAATTGAGGGAAGTAGCACATGTTGTTGTTATGGAAGACGAACAAGAATCAACCATTTTGAGCGTCATCAAGGGTGCAACTGTATTGATGATGACCTATGGGAAAGTGACGCGTCAAGTAATTGAAACTGGTCATCCTGCACTTAAAGCAGTTATCAAAGTAGGGACAGGTATTGATTCAATCGACATTGATGCTGCCAGAGAATATGGTGTACGGGTGATTAACTGCCCGGATTATGCACAAAAGTCAGTTGCAGAAGGAGCGTTTCTGTTACTCATTAACTGTATGAAAAAATTTGCCACGATCCATCGTTTTGTCCACAAACATGGATGGATGGGACCAAGTGAGGAGAATAAAGGCTGGAATCTTGAGAATAAGCTCGTCGGGATGGTAGGTTTTGGTCATATCAATTCTCAATTGGCCCGCATGTGTCGGGGATTCAAAATGGAAATACAAGCCTATGATCCCTATGTTAAAGCCTCCGTGATGGACAGGTACGGTGCCCATAAAATTGAGGAACTGGATCAGTTGATGACTTCTTCGGATATGATTGCTGTTTGTCTTCCCCTGAATAATGAAACAACGGGTATCATTTCAGAAAACCACCTGAACCTTATGAAATCAAATGCTTTTATAATTAATGTCAGTCGTGGTGCCGTCATTGATGAACCAGCATTACTAAAAGCTTTAAAAAATGGAACGATTGCGGGGTGCGGATTAGATGTTTTTTCAGATGAACCACTTCGAAAAGAGGGGCATCCCCTCAGTGAACTTTTAGTGATGGAGAATGTCGTGATTACTCCCCATCTGGCAGCATGGACCCATGAGACGTGGGATCAGTTACAAAAGGAGGTGCTGCAGCATGTAATGGATATCCTGGAGGGGCGGGACAGCACTATTTCCTCTTCTGATCCTCGACTTCAAAATCAATCCGGTTGCATTTATCCGATACCCTGATATGCTGGAATGTCAGCATATCAGTACATTGTTCCTGTTTCAGGAGTAGGTATCTAAAATTTTACAGTAAGTTTTATTCCGACCTCTGTTGAGTTGTTTTCAGGTTCTATTATAACTGTAACTGGGGCTTCAAAGTACGTAAGATATTCCGGGTCAGAGTCGTCGATTTTCCAATATCGTATGAAAGGTTCAATGACAAAACGTGAATTTTGAAATTTTATAGAACCTCTGAAGCCATATCCTCTATTCTGGTCATTTTCAATGTCGTTCAAACCATATTCTAAATCACTCATATGATTTGTTTGAATGCCATGCCAGAAAATATCATATTCTATTGCAAGTCCAGCAAACCATCCGTTTTGTAACTCGGTCAAAGTCTCTATGCCTATCGGGCTATAGAGATAATTTGATTCTCTTCCATATCCCGCAGATGAAGCAGCACCGAGATCATCAGATAGATATCTATAGCCTAATCCTACAAAAGGAGTAAGAACAGTTGATTCGGACAGAGGAAAACCGTAACCACTCAGACCTCTGACTTCCACTATGTAATCATCAATATTATCTGCGGCCACTGGTTCTCCTTCTATAGTGGCACCCGTATAATCGATTTGCCCATACTTAAAAACACCTTCAATTTTCAACATCCAGTCATTACGATAAGTGTAGGAGCCAGCTATTCCTAATAAAGCACCACTTTCTTCCATAATGCCGGGTTCCTCATAGGTAAAACTTGATAGTTCAGCACCTATTTCCCACGAATGATTTTTTCCTGCGGCAATAATATTTTCCTCTTTAGCGGCTGCAAACGTGGTTCCTGAGCAAAGAAGTCCAATTGCTAATCCAAAGGCGATTGTTTTATTCTTTCCTGCTTTTTTCATTTTGCTATAATCCTGTAAAAGTTGTTTTTTTGGATTTCTTCTACTTTCAGGTCATGGATAGTGTACATTTGCTTCCATTTGGCCTGTACACTCTTGCTCTGCCTCAATTATTCTCTGTTATTTGCGGGGCCAACTCATTTGACTGGTCTTCAGTTTTGTCAGATTCTTCTGTTACCAGGATGATTTCACTGGCAATTCGTTGAGTCAGGTTATACATTCTCTTGAGTTTGCTGGCCACCGATATTTCTATGCGGGCAAGTAATATTGCATCTTGGTTGGAGCTGCCAAGCCGTTTGGATTTACGAACCATCAGGTCATGCTGCAATTTTTTGATATGCGGTTCAAAATCCATTATTTCTCTAGCCGCATCCCCATCCTGATCACGTATTGCCTTGCAGGCAAGGGCAAGAGCATCGCTGACAAATACGAAAAGGCTTTCTGTAAGTCTCGAAGTCTCCTCACTTTTAGTGTAGTGAATACCTATTTCCTGCTCGGTTAATTCGACAAGATTTGTTTTAATAATATCGCCGAGGTTTTCAAGAGCAACAGCGGTTATCAGCAGCATTTGATGGTCTCTTCCCTCTTCTTCGGTAAGCTCACTTTGACGAATAGTACCAAGGTATTTGATGCAGGCATCCTCAAGGATATTTACCTTATCATCCTCATGCCATAACCCCTTCAGCAGGTACGGTTTCCCTTCGTGTAATGCATTTCTGGTGGTCTCAAGCATCTCATGAATGATTTCCCCGGTCCTTGCAAGTTCCTGCCTGACTCGTTCAAGAGCCAGTGACGGTACATCGAGAACTGCAGGATCGAGATAAAGTGGTTCGATTGCCTTCGACTCCGGTGGCTTGGGCGGGACTATTCGGCAGGCGAGCCAGGCAAAAAAGGATGTAAAGGGAAGAAACAGGCAGGTGTTAACCACATTGAACAAAGTGTTAGCGTTGGCTATCTGGCGCGGAACTTCGGCGGCCATACGGGCTGCTCCGGTCAATTCAGGACTGGAGGGGGAAAACCAGGTTGCTAATATTGCGAGATACGGAATAAAAAAAATCCAGAGCAGCACACCAATGATATTGAAAATAACATGAACAACTGCCGCCCTTACTGCTTCGGTTGGTTTACCGAGTGCGGCAAGAAGAGCAGTTACACAGGTGCCGATATTTGCTCCGAGCGCGAGAGCAATTCCAACCTCCAGTGTCAGAAATCCTTCGGTGGCCAGGGCTATGGAAATACCTACAGTTGCAGCAGAAGACTGTACGAGGCCTGTAAAAATGGCCCCGGCAAGAATGCCAAGTAGTGGGTTTTCCATCTTCGCTAGCAGATCAATAAATGGCTGGTAGGAACGCAGGGGTGCCATGGCTTGACTCATTATGGACATCCCGAAAAATACCAGCCCAATTCCCATTATCATCATGCCGGCATATTTGAGCTTTTCAGTCTTTTCTGTGAAGATCAGGAGGAAGCCTGCAGCAACGGGCAGCAGAGCGTATTGTGATATGTTGAAAGCGAGAATCTGAGCTGTTACCGTTGAGCCGATATTGGCCCCCATAATCACCCCGATTGATTGGGACAGAGTCATTATTCCAGCAGTTACAAAGCCGACAACCAGAACTGTCGTAATTGATGAGGAGTTGAGGATACCCGTCATCACAGCCCCTGTCAGCGCGCCCATCAGTCGATTAGTTGTCAGCCTGGCGAGCATGATTTTCAAAGTTTTGCCTGCCGCTTTTTTCAGGCCATCGGAGAGCTGTTCAAGTCCTGCTAAAAACAGTGCCAGGCCACCGGCAAGGCCCATGAGCAGGGTAGACCATTCAATATCGCCATTTGCCGGCCCGGCTATTGCTATAAACGGCGTACTTATCAGGAAAAGGGAAAAGGCTGTGATAACTGGTAAGAACATGAGCCTCATTACAATATCTCCATATCGCTGTGGTTGAAGAAAAAACAAGAGTAGTAGTTGTATGTCGCTACTGGCTAATTATTATGCTGTTTTTTGCATAAGTATATACATAATAAAACATATTTG
>JAOZLO010000300.1 GCA_029934775.1 Desulfocapsaceae bacterium | reverse complement strand
AGCCTATTATTGTAGTTTTAACAGGTGAGTCAACTTTGAGAACCTCGTAAAAAGGTAACTACTCATGGGGAAAGCATCTGAACTTCGCTAACCTCCGTACTTGTAACTGCACACTTTTAACCCCATATGAGGTATTGAACTAGTAGCGTACTTTTTCGATCGGTGGAGTTAGAATTGAGATATTAACACTTGACTCGGATGCAGGAAACCACTACTTTAATTCCCCAAAAATAACAACCCATATTTATTGGCTGGTGAATGAATGATTTCTTTATTTTGATAGTGTTAAGTACCAACACTCCGCGAAGGGGCTATTGGTATCTCTCCTTGAATATAGATTTTTTTTCTTAATCACCTGTAAGTTTACTTTTCACAAGTTTATCAAGAGTAAGGTACTCATTATTTTTTAATTAATAATTCTGGAGGAAAGAAAAATGGTAATTTCTGTTGTTGGACATTCTAATCCCGATACTGACTCTGTTATTTCTGCTATCGGACTTGCTGCCTTGTTAACAGCACAGGGGCAGGAAGCACAAGCCTGTATGCAAAGTAACTTAGCAGATCTTAACCCGGAGTCCAAGGTTGTTCTTGAGAAATTTGGCCTTGAAGCACCACAGGAAATGAGTGATGCAGCGGGTAAAGATGTTGCGCTTGTCGATTTCAGCGATCTTGCCCAGGGGCCGGCCAATCTAGCTGATGCTAATGTCGTTGCAGTGGTGGATCATCACAAAATCGGTGATCTTACCACAAATAGCCCGATTCTTTTTCGCGCAGAGCCTGTAGGCTGTTCTGCAACCGTTTTGAACACGATGTTCAAAGAGGCAGGTATTGCAATTCCTGAGAAGGTAGCCGGTGGTATGCTTGCAGCAATCTTGAGCGATACTGTTAATTTTAAATCACCCACCTGTACTGAAACAGATAAAATTGCTGTTGGTGAACTCAAGACAATCGCAGGTGTTGATGATACAGACGCTCTTTTTATGGATATGCTGAAAGCCAAATCAGCTGTAGCCGGCGTTCCATCCAAAGATCTGCTTTTCCGTGATTATAAAGATTTTGATATGAAAGGAAATAAAGTAGGTGTTGGCCAGCTTGAGCTTGCTGCTCTGGACCAGGTTGCAGAGATACGGAAAGATCTGGTGCAGGCAATGGCAGAAGTAAAGGCAGATGGCCGTCACTCAGTGCTGCTCATGCTCACCGATGTTGTAAAAGAGGGTACTGACCTGGTTGTTATTTCTGACGATCCTGCAATGATAGAGAAGGCATTTGGAGGGAAACTTGAGAACAGCGCAATGTGGATTGACGGTATGATGAGCCGGAAAAAACAGACCGTACCAAATTTGCAGAAAGCTTTCGGTTGCTAAGCGTATTTCCTGAGCTGAATAATCTGCAGTTGTAGTGAAAAAAGCTGATTCCTAATCTTGGAATCAGCTTTTTTTTTATGTTTATCGAGTGGCAGACTAAGATTACCTCTATATAGATGAGCACCTTATTCTTGTAACCATGTCAAAAAAACGAGAGAAGCGCAGACTTTGAACCAAAGGGATTTAGTTCTTTCTGGAAGATAAACGTATTTTCTTTTTGAGCTCTCTGATCATTAGATTTATCTCTTGTGACTGGGGAGATTTTGGTCGTATTGCAATAAAATCCGCTTTAAATCTGTTCGGTTTTACAAGCTGCTGCAGTTGGGTGTCATTTGACCATCTCCCTTCAGGGGCATACTGTACTGAGAGTTTACCGAGATATTTCCCTTTATTTTGGGACTGCGTTATCAGAACGTTACCTTCGATATATGGCGCTGTATTTCCGCGATTTTTATCGGCAGTGAAGATTAGATTCAGTTCTGGAAAGGATTTTGCGATAAGTTTGTTTTGAGTGGAAGGGAAATTTGAAAGGAGAATAAGCATATCTGTTCTGGGATTGAGATCCTGCAGTTGCTGGCGTAACGGTTCTCTCCAGTCACCTATGACAATTTTTTCGTTTTGATACTGACCTGGTCCTGTTAAACCTATAACACCGACTGTAATTTTCCCAATTTTCTTGACTATAAAAGGTTCAAACAGCAATTTTCCGGTAGTATCGAATAAATTGGCAGAGATCCATGTTAAATCGGTTTTTTCTGAATTTTTTAAAAAAGCAGTTCCTGCTGCAAAATCACTCTCGCTGACTGCAACTGCATCATAACCCATTGCCCCGTATGCCTGCTGGATTGTCTCAGCAGTGAGCATTTCAGTTGGAGTTTTAGGCTGTCGGGTTTTACGCTTGAACAGCAGGTTTCCGGCATCGACTATGAGATGTGGCAATGCAGATTTTTCTTTACTTTTTTCGATCTGAAATGCTTTGCCGGACAGACCGCCCAACTGACTGGACTTTCAACCGCAGGGTTCTATCTCGCCGTAGACATTACCCGAGAATAGCACAATAATATTATCTGCCTGTGATACTGCAGCAGACAGTGTGCTATTTGCCAAAAGTAGAAGAAGAGTTGCTATCAGAACTTTAATTTGAATTATTTGGTGGTCGAGCATAGTCAAGCCAAAGTTATTTACTGGTAATCAAGAGTAAAAATTCTTTATTGCCTTTGGGGCCCAGAATGGGTGATTGAATAGAGCCTCCACTCTTCATATTAAATTTTTCTACAAATTGTTCAATTTTTGTAATAGCCTCAAGATGGAGATCACTATCTCTGACAACCCCTCCAGCGGTGATTTTGTTTCTCGGTAATTCAAACTGAGGTTTAATAAGTGCCAGGATGGTGGTTTTCTTAGAAAATAATGAGAAGAGAGGGGGCAGGAGCTTGGTAATAGAAATAAAAGAAGCATCTATAACGCCCAGTTCAACACTTTCACTAATGTCAGCTGGGCTGATATTTCTTGCGTTAAACCTTTCCATGACAACGACTCTTTTATTTTGTCGTATTTTCCAGGCAAGTTGTCCATAAGCAACATCAACAGCATAGACCTTCCTGGCACCGTGTTGCAGGAGGCAATCGGTAAATCCCCCTGTTGATGCGCCGAAGTCGACACATATTTTTTTTTCAGGAGAAATATTAAAGTATGAGAGTCCTTTCTCAAGTTTCAGCCCACCCCTTGAGACATATGGACATTTTTGCTTGACCCTGATACTGCTTTCAGGGGCATAAAGTTGACCCGGTTTATCGGCGAGAATCTCATTAATATGAATCTCACCCGCATAAATCATGCCCCTAGCTTTTTTCAAGTTAGAGGCAATATTATTCTGTCTAAGTAGTTGATCCAGACGGATTTTCACATTCACATTCCGATTTCTGAATCAGATTTTATTCAGTTTTTCCCTGGCAATTTCTGCTTCTGGAGAAGCCCCGTGCCGTTTGAGAATTTTCTTGTAAATAACTTTAGCTGTTTCTTTATCGGAAAGTTTTTCAAATGCTACTCCTTGTCGTAACATTGCTGTCGGAGCCTTTATATTACCAGGATGTTGGGAAATGATTTTTTGGTATTGCATGATGGCTTTATCGTACTCTTTTTGTTTGAACAGGCATTGTCCCATCATGAAACGGGCATTTACCGATTCACTGGACGAGGGAGTTGTTGCAACCTGTTCAAAAAGATCGAATGCCTCATTTAAATTGTTTCTATCATAAAGTTTTTGTGCCCTGAGCATTGTATTAACAGATCCATCTGTTTTGGGAACTGATGGTGCTGCTGTACTACTGACAGGCTCAGATTTCCTGGTAACCGTTGCAACTGAGGCGATCGGTTTGGAAGCTGCGACTGTTGTTGATCCGGAAGTTTTGGGAATTTTAAACTTAATTTTTTTCTTACTGGCAAGAATATGTGATGTACTTGATCGGGACAAGGCTGCAGTATTTGCTGTCCTCGTTTTTATTTTTGCGGCCTCAGCAGCACGTCTGGCTGCCTTTGCCTTGAGTTCTGCATCTCTTATTCGTGCTTCCTGAATGGCTTTGACATTTTCGCGTTGAACTCGCAGTTGCTCATTCAGAATCCGGAGTTCTTCCTGTTTAGTCTTTTGTCCTTCTTCAAACTGCTGAAGAAGTTCTTCCCTTTTTCCAGCTTCTGTCGTTGCTATTGCGTCAATAGATTGTTGCAGGTCTTTGTTGTACTCTTTCAAACGACGATTCGAGTGAGCTGTCTCTTCTAGCTGGCTTTTGAGTTCAAGTACTTGTAAGCCAAGTTCATCCATTTGTCCCGCAGATGCAGCCTGGCGCTTCTGCAGCTGACCAAAAGTGGTGGATTTCATATCTTCCAGTTTTTTATTTACAATTCGTAGTTGATAGCGAAGATCATCCACATCACCTTGAGAGGCACACTGGATAAGAAAAGGAGCCAGAAGTACAATAAGCGAAAAATTGAGAATAGTTTTTTTCATAATATTAAATAGTAATAATCGTGTAAAAACTTAAAAGTTCAAGTGACTCAGTAGTTAAGGGAAAACAAAAAAAAATTCCACAACCGCTGTGGGTCAATTTTTTGTTTAAATGTCC
>JAOZLO010000299.1 GCA_029934775.1 Desulfocapsaceae bacterium | reverse complement strand
CAATTGCGTGGCTAAATATATCACCAAGGTACTTATTCTCAGTAGTGTCCAGTTAAGATTTCAAAGTCTACACTATCTGCAGTCAGTGGCGCCGCTTATTTAATCTATGCAATTTTCTAACCGGACATTGCTGACTTATTCTCCCCTTGTGGGGTGTTAGAACGATTCTAGTTAAAATTTTTCCAACAATAAACATCTATATACAAAAATCTGTCATTACTGCTCTCTATTTAAGGATATCACAAACTACATTGGAGGTGTCACCCTGTTCAAAGGAGAGGGGCCAATATACGAGCGAAACCTTCCTTAAAACGCTGCGTAAGGGAGGAGTTTTCACGACTCTGTTTTGTAACTTCATGAGCTGACTGACAGAGATAAAGAAAATCTTTTTCCAGTTCTACGGCTATTTTTCTACCAAAGAAAAACAGATTCCCTTCAAAATTCAGACGAAAGCTGCGCTGATCCATATTAGCTGAACCTGCAGTTGAAAATACCCGGTCAATAACAGTAGTTTTAGCATGGGGGATAACATCATGCATTTCAAAAATCCGCACCCCTGCATTTAAAAGCTCATC
Source organism: Desulfocapsaceae bacterium (assembly GCA_029934775.1). Lineage (GTDB taxonomy): Bacteria > Desulfobacterota > Desulfobulbia > Desulfobulbales > Desulfocapsaceae > Desulfomarina. Next base: position 3,911 of record JAOZLO010000299.1, on the reverse strand, counting down.
AAAAAAAGAGCGCCCTGCATGAACTACCAGTGAATTATCTGAACGACGGGGCAGTAACAACCTGACATCAACCCCACGCAACGCTGCCGTCTCCAAAGCCATAGAAATTGGTGGATCAGGGACAAAGTATGGTGTCTCGATCCAGACTCTCTTTGTTGCAGTATTAATTGCAACGAAAAGTAATGTATAAATTGTACGCCAACGTTCATCAGAAGGTCCACTCGCCAAAAAATGTGCACACACATCTCCATGGCAATTAACACTGGGAAAATATTTTTTTGTTGTCAGGTTTTTATGTGTCGTATGATACCAGTCCTGACAAAATACTCCTTGTAATTCGTAGACAACCCTGCCTCTGACACAAAGATGCAGATCACTCCAGGGCTCACTCAGGCCTGCGTACACGTCCCCAATGTTCATGCTGCCGGTAAATCCTGTTATACCATCTATAATCACTATCTTACGATGATTACGATTGTTAACAGAAGCTTGTCGAGTGAGAAGATTGAGAGGCAGAAATCGAGCCACCTCTCCTCCGGCAGCAATAAGTGGATCAAAGAAACTTTTGGGGGTCTTGTAGGAACCCACATCGTCAAGCAACAGACGAACTTCAACTCCTCTCTCAGCTGCTCTTACAAGTGCCTGACAAAACCGGTATCCAGTATTATCTGAATTCCAGGTATAATAAATCAGATGAATATGTTTTTGTGCTTCATCAATTGCACTTTCAAGACAATCCAGTGCTTTTTTCCCATCACGATACATTTCGACTTCACAGCCTGGCTGAGGACCACATTCATCTAGCTTAGCGGCAAGGGTATATAATGAAGTCGCGACAGATTCGTTAGAATCAGATAATTGCTGCTGCCGCCGAAACCGTGCAAGTGATGGGAGAAGATGTTGTTCGGCGCGATGTCGCTTTCGCCGCAAAATCCTGATCCGCGTGGTACCTAACAACCAGAACGCGAGCATTCCAATAAACGGCAGGAAGGTAATAGCAAGAATCCAGGCAAGCGTAGCCCCTGATTCACGACGCTGCAAAATTATTTTGGGTACCAGAAAAGTAATAACTATGAGATGTATAAACAAAAAGAAAAAACTAAGCCAGCTTAGGGTTGAAAGAATCAGCATGGGAATATGTCACTCTTTTTCTTTGTATCTTTGTCAACAGGGGAATCTTTGCTGGAAGGAATAGAACAGGATCAATAAAAAAGCAACTTTACAGAGCAGGAATAGAGAAATCAACAGTTTTTTTGTCTTTCAATTTGACTCTCTATCACTAAATACGATAACATCAAACTTGATGACTTCGTAAAAACTCTTCATCTGCTTAGCCATCGAAAATCTCAGGTTTTTACGAGATTGTCAACCTAAACATCTTTACAAATAAATTTGGCAGCCTTCCATCTCCCCGATCTGTCAGCGTGCAACCATGACAACTGAAGAAATCACATTACTTAAAGCAGAGCTTCACCAGGCTCAAAATCGACTGGCTGAGCTTGAACAATTCGTCGTCCTGCTGTCCGGGGCACCAGAAAACTCGATTTGGGACAAATCAAAATACGGACTGAAAAATACAGCACTTGAACAGAGCAGGAATAAATATCGCAAACTGGTAAACTATGCAAATGATGCCATGTTTGTTATAACTCTTGACACGAAAAAGGCTTCTTATGGCTGTTTTTCTGACGTAAACAATGTTGCCTGCAAGCAATTTGGTTATTCCCGTGAAGAGCTTCTCCAGATGACTCCTTTTGACTTAAGTGACGATGACGATTTTGGCTACATCACTGAAATGTTTGCCCATCTCAAAAAGAAAGGCAACGCGACATGTGAAACCACATATAGAAGAAAAGATGGAACCCGATTTCCCGTTGAACTGAGCGCTCTCAGACTCACTATTTCAGGTGAAAATCTTTTCACTTTTATTGCACGTGATATCACTGAAAGAAAGAAAGTAGAGACAGCTCTAAAAAAAAGTGAACACCTTTATCGGTTATTGGCCGACAATGTTCATGATGTGATCTGGACAGCCGACAGCAATTTCAAACCACACTTCATAAGCCCTTCTTTTACACATCTCACAGGTTTTCCACAGTCAATTGCCTCCGATATGATCTACCGGGATATAATTCTCTCCTCACCTTTTATCAACAACAGCAATAGTTTCCCTCTGTTAAAGGACAAATCACTCCACTGGGAAACTCTGATCACCTCTGCAAGCAATGAAACTATCTGGGTTGAAAGTGTCGCTTCCCGTCTGACTGAAAATTCAGACCATTTCACAGGTATTATCGGCGTTACCCGGGATATTACAACCAGAAAGCAGATGATTACGGAACTTGAAACCGCCAAAGAAAAGGCTTTCGCTGCCAGCAGAGCAAAATCAGAATTTCTTGCCAATATGAGTCACGAAGTACGTACACCGATGAATGGTGTTATTGGAATGCTGCAACTCCTCCAGATGACTCCTCTCAACGATGAGCAGAAAGAGTATATTGAAACTGCTTCAATTTCTGGTGAAAGCCTTCTAACCATAATTAACGACATCCTGGATTATGCCAAAATTGAATCAGGAAAAGTACAAATCACTCCAGAACCATTCGAAATCACATCATTAATGGACCACCTTGTCGCGTCTTTTAAAAACAGCCTTGACCCTGTAAAAGTGCAACTGAGTTATGTCATTGCACCAGATGTCCCACTTTTTTTAATTGCTGACAGGGCAAGACTGCGACAAATTCTTTTCAATTTGACCGGCAATGCCTTAAAATTCACAGACAGTGGCAAAGTTACCATTTCCATAAAAATTGTAGCGACATATAATACAGAAAATATCAGAATCAGGTGGTCAGTTTCAGATACAGGAATAGGTATTCCTGAGAATGTCGACGATAAACTCTTTGAACCCTTCAGCCGGATTGAAGAAACAAATTCTCGAAAAAGGAAAGGAACCGGTTTGGGGTTGTCTATTGTTAAACAGCTTGTCGCCCAAATGGGGGGAAGCGTATCACTGAAAAGAAATGCATATCAAGGTACAACATTCACTTTTGATATCCTGGCAAAAGTCTGTAAAAACGGGGATATCACCCCGAAACAAGCCATGCCTCTCCCTTTTCTGACAGGCCCTCAACGTCGGTTATCAACACTTATTGTTGAGGATGAACCGATCAATCAACAGATACTCAAAGCTATCCTGACAAAGCTTGGTCATAAAACAATTGTGGTATCTGATGGATACAGTGCTATAGATCTCCTTGCATCTACGAATTTTGATGTCATCCTGATGGACGTTCAAATGCCAAAACTTAATGGACTGGAGACAACCCGGATAATCCGTTCATCAAAAGAATCGGCACAAACAAAAACTGTACCGATAATTGCGCTCACAGCATATGCCATGGCCGGAGATAAGGAAAAATGTATGGCAGCGGGCATGGACTACTATTTATCCAAACCCGTCGATGTGAAGGCGCTCGCAAAAATATTAAAAAATCTCAATAGTGATGTGTAACCCCCCGACAGTACCACTCTGAAAAACTCTTCTCCCTGACAAAACAATACCTTATTCACTTGACCTGCCGGAAGTTCAAAGATAAAGTAAGGCAAAATCCGATATGCACAATCCAGCAGTTGCTTGAGACTATCTAGACGGTTCTAAAAGGATCCTTTTTTTTGACAAAGGTTGCCGGAAGCTTTACCTGTTTAACCATCTGACTAAATAGCCGAGCACTCATAATAGAGCTAAAGGAACGGTAAGAAATTATGAAACCTGTTATATTTATCTCATTTATCTTTTTTTGCTTTATCCTGACCGGAACAACTGGGGCTCAAGAGTCTGCCGAGACAAAACGACAGGAAATCCCTGAGGTCTGGACACCCATGAACTCGGTTGCCTTTGCAATTTCGAG
>JAOZLO010000031.1 GCA_029934775.1 Desulfocapsaceae bacterium | reverse complement strand
AGACTGGGTGATGGTCTGCTCGGAGCACAGATGCTGTTTGTCGCCTTTGGTGCGTTGGTTCTTGTGCCGATATTGACAGGTCTTGACCCCAACGTGGCACTCTTTACCGCCGGGCTTGGTACTTTAGTTTTTCAGATTATTACCAAAGGAAAAGTCCCGGTATTTCTGGCATCCTCCTTTGCCTTTATAGCACCGATTATTTATGGAGTGCAGACCTGGGGAATTCCTGCCACTATGTGTGGTCTTGCTGCTGCCGGTGGATTTTATATTGTGTTGAGTTTTGCCATTCGGTATTTCGGATCCGACGTCCTTCACAAGATCCTGCCTCCTGTTGTTACCGGGCCTGTTATTATGGTTATAGGTCTTGTTCTGGCCCCGGTTGCTGTACATATGGCCTCCGGACGTACGGGGGATGGATCGGCATGGCTGGTTCCAGAAAAAACGGCCATGATCATAGCAGGAATCTCTCTTGTCACAACGGTACTTGTATCCTTGCTTGGGAAAGGCTGGATGAGGCTTATTCCTATTCTTTGTGGTATCTTTGCTGGATATGTGGCATCCCTTTTTCTTGACGTAACCGGATTCTCCGCTTCGCTGCAGGCATCGTTTGATCCCGGAACGCTGCAGAATTGGACCGCTCCTGCCCTGATCTCCTTTGCTCCTCTTGCTGATAAGGCATGGCTTGTTATGCCTGCTTTTGTGATGCCCGAGTGGAAATGGGAGGCTGTTTTGTTTATTGTGCCCGTGGCTATTGCTCCCGCAATTGAACATTTCGGTGATGTTCTTGCGGTTGGTTCCATAACCGGTAAGGATTATGTAAAGGATCCCGGCATTGAAAATACCATGCTGGGAGACGGTATTGCGACATCCATTGCTTCAATGCTTGGTGGTCCTCCAAACACAACCTATTCTGAAGTGACCGGGGCGGTAGCACTGACTAAGGCCTACAATCCTGCAATTATGACCTGGGCTGCCATTGCTGCTATTCTTCTTTCTCTCGTAGGAAAAATTGGAGCCCTGCTTGCTACTATTCCAACCCCTGTAATGGGCGGGATCATGATTCTGCTTTTTGGTATGATCACTGTTGTGGGTATAAACAGCCTCGTGAAATCGGGTAAAGATCTTACAACACCCAGAAACTTGATTATAGTTGCTGTAATTCTTGTTTGTGGTATCGGAGGCATGAAGTTTACTGCGGGATCATTTGCTATTGAAAAAATTGGTCTTGCCGGGATTCTCGGTTTACTCTTGAATCTTATTTTGCCGGAAGAGAAAGAGCAGAGCTCCTGATCACTTAACCTGAAGGATGCATTATCTCACGAGAGAAATTTTTTAAAGCACTAAAAGTGCAGAATGGAGAAAAAATGAATTTTCCTATACGTTTGGATGAATATATTCCCCTGAATTTTGATTTAAGCCAGGAAAAGTTGACCGATGAGCAATTGCAGGTTTTAAAAAATAATGTCTCAGTTGTTCGGGACAGTCTGGTTTTTTTTACCGCACTGGCCAATGTCAAAGGGTTGGGTGGTCATACCGGCGGCGCCTTTGATATCGTACCTGAACTTCTCGTCGTTGACGGATTCATGAAGGGAAGTGATACCATTCACCCTGTCTATTTTGATGAGGCCGGGCATAGAGTCGCTATCCAATATATGATGGCTGTGCTGAATGGTCACCGTGAGGCAGAGTCACTTCTTCACTATCGGGAATATGATAAAGGATATTACGGGCACCCGGAGCGAGATGAGAAAAACGGAGTTTTTTTCTCATCCGGCAGGCTCGGACATCTCTGGAGCTATGTAAATGGTGTTGCAGAAGCAGATCCTGAAAAAACGGTTGTTATGTTTGGCAGCGACGGTTCCCAGATGGAGGGAGATAATGCCGAAGCTGCACGGTATGCTGTTGCAAGAGATTTGAAAGTCAAGCTGTTTATCGATGACAACGATGTGACTATTGCCGGTCATCCCAGCAAATATTTGAAAGGCTATGATGTTGTTAAAACCCTTCAGGGACATGGCATTGAGGCCAATGAGGGTGATGGTGAGGATCTGGAACAGCTTTTTGACAGGATCCGCAGGGCATTGTCTGCAGATGGCCCTTCAGCTCTCATTAATAAAAGGCTCATGGCGGTAGGGGTTGCCGGTATTGAGGGAACACCCAAAGGCCATGATGTTATTGCAGTGGACCTGGCGGTTGACTATCTCAAAGAGCGGGGTTTAAGCGCTGCTTCAGATATATTGACCAGTTATAAGATTGAAAAAGTTAAGGTTGAGTATCTCGGCAGCAGCTCTGAGACAGCAAAAGTGAGGGATGATTTTGGCAAGGTAATCTGTGAAATTCTCGATGAAATTGAAAATGCTGCTGCAAAGGTACTTGTGGTCGATTCAGATCTGGAAGGATCCTGCGGTCTGCACCATATCAGAAAAAAACATCCGGAAGTGTATGTCAACGGCGGTATCATGGAGAGAAATAACTATTCCGTCGCTGCCGGCTTTGGTTCCGAACCAGGCAGGATTGGTATTTTCGGAACCTTTGCTGCTTTTCTTGAGATGGTGGTATCTGAAATTACCATGGCCCGTCTTAATGATGCCAATGTTATTGCCCACTTTTCCCATTCAGGTATCGATGATATGGCCGACAATACCTGCCATTTTGGTATTAATAACTTTTTTGCCGATAACGCACTTGCCGAAAGTGACCTTACCCGTCTCTATTTTCCAGCTGATGCAGGTCAATTGCGGGGACTGCTGAAGAAGATTTTCACTGATGCCGGTCTGCGATTTGTGTTTTCCACCCGGTCTGCTACACCATTTATTTTTACAGAGGCAGGAGAGAGGCTGTATGGTGATAATTATTCTTTTGTGCCCGGTAAAGATGAAGTCATCAGGGAAGGCAACGATGGTGTAATTGTCACCTATGGTGAAATGGTCTACAGGTGTCTTGATGCGGTGGAGCAACTGAAAACAGAAGGGATAAACATTGGCCTGATGAATAAGCCGACCCTCAATGTGATAGATGAGGAGATGGTAGAGAGAGTTGGTCAGAGTCCTTTTGCACTGGTGGTTGAGAGCCAGAATACTAAAACGGGTCTGGGGTCACGGTACGGAACCTGGCTGCTTGAACGAGGTTTCACCCCTAAATACTCTCTTATGGGAACCAGCAAACTGGGCCATGGGGGCATAGCTGAACAGCTTCCCCACCAGGGCCTGGCCGTTGAAGATATTAAGAGCAAGATACGTTCAATGATGTAACACCCCACAAGGGGGTATAAGTGCCATGGTGGTATCCTTGAGTTTCTGATTCCAATACTGTTTCACGGTTCTTGTTTTTTATACCCCTCAGGGGGGTACTGAATTGAGTTACAGCTTTTACGGAGTAAGGCACTAAGGCGGATGATGCCCGCAACCTGGATTTACAGACTGAAGGTTTTTTGCCTACAGCCTTCAGTCTGTTTGTTGCTTTCACATCAGCTCGGAGAAAAAATCATTTCCCTTATCGTCCACCAGGATAAAGGCGGGGAAATCAACAACCTCAATTTGCCATACCGCCTCCATACCCAGTTCAGGGTAGTCGATACATTCAACTTTTTTGATGTTCTCTTCCGCCAGAATAGCAGCTGGGCCGCCGATGGATCCGAGGTAGAAACCACCATGTTTTTTGCAGGCATCGGTGACCTGTTGTGACCGGTTACCTTTGGCAATCATGACCATTGAGCCTCCATTCGACTGGAGGATATTCACGTAACTGTCCATACGGCCGGCAGTGGTGGGGCCGAATGAACCTGAAGGTTTACCCGGTGGGGTTTTGGCGGGACCCGCATAATAAATGGGATGTTTTGCGAGATATTCCGGCAGTGGTTTACCCGCATCAAGCAGTTCTTTAAATTTGGCATGGGCAATGTCACGACCGACTATGATGGTGCCGGTGAGCAGTAGAGATGTCCCCGTTGGATGTCTGGTGAGCTCTGCAAGAAGTTCTTTCATAGGTTGGTTCAGGTTGAGTCGTATGCCATCAGCCTCCCTGGCCCTGTACTTTTCAGGGATCAATTGCCCGGGATTACTGTCAAGTTTTTCAACCCATAACCCCTCTTTGTTTATTTTAGCCTTTAAATTTCGATCAGCGGAGCAGGAGACACCCATACCTACCGGGCAGGAAGCACCGTGCCGTGGAAGCCTGACGATGCGGATATCATGGGTGAAGTATTTTCCACCAAATTGTGCGCCAATGCCGAGATTCTGAGCAGCCGTCTGCATTATTTTTTCAAGTTTTCTGTCACGGAAGGCACGACCATGCTCATTGCCGCTTGTCGGTAGAGTGTCCAGGTATTTGGTGGAGGCCAGTTTCAAAGTTTTCAGGTTGGTTTCGACACTGGTTCCGCCAATGACAAATGCAAGGTGATAGGGAGGACAAGCCGCGGTACCCAGGGTTTTCATTTTTTCGATCATAAAGGTTTCGAGCTTTTCAGGGTTCAGCAGAGCCTTGGTTTCCTGGTAGAGGAAGGTTTTGTTGGCGCTGCCTCCACCCTTGGCAATGAACAGGAACGTGTATTCATTGCCCTCTGTGGCGTAGAGATCAATCTGGGCCGGCAGGTTTGTGCCACTGTTTTTTTCCCTGTACATATCAAGCGGTACGGTCTGAGAATAACGCAAATTTTCTTCTGTATAGGTTTTGAAAACTCCTTTGGAGAGGAGTTCTGGATCGCTGGCTCCAGTCCATACGTTCTGGCCTTTTTTACCCATGATGATTGCCGTTCCGGTATCCTGACAGAGAGGCAGTTCAAATTGTGCGGAGATCTCAGCATTTTTAAGAAAAGCAAGTGCAACTCCTTTCTCGTTATCTGAGCTGTCCCGGTCGTCGAGAATTTTTGCCACCTGCCTGTTATGATCGGGGCGTAACATAAAGGACAAATCACGCATAGCTACATTTGCCAGGGTTGTCAGCCCTTCCGGGTCTATTTTTAGAATTTCCTGCCCGTCAAACCGGTCGGTGGTCACAAATTTTTCAGAACCTTCAATCTTTCTGTAGGTCGTGGTATCTTCCCCTAGTGGGAAGGGAGGTTGGTAGGTAAATTCGGCCATTGGGGTAGCTCCTTTGTGATGATATTGTTCACTGTTTGTCTCGGACAGCCTCCTAGAAAAAGAGTGAACTACTTTACCTGATTCTGCTTTAAAGGCCAAGGATTTCCCTTGATAAACGAGACCCTCTTCAGTACCCTGTTGAGGGATAGTGAGTTGTGAAAAATATGAAGCAAGACACTGAAAAAAGGAAATATCGTAATGAAATTTGAAAAAGTAATTGTTGAAATAACCGAAACGCATGTTGGAGTTCTTACCCTGAATCGACCGGAAAATATGAATACCTTCAGCAGTAAGATGGCTGCCGAACTGACCCAGGCACTTCTTGAGCTGGATTCAGACCCAGAGGTTAGAGTCATTTTGCTACGGGGTGCTGGAAGGGCTTTCAGCGTAGGGATTGATGTGAATGAACTTGAGGGAAAAACTGCCATTGAATATCGTCAGTGGATTGAAAAAATGGAACTTCCCCTGGTTACCATTTCCAAACTGAAAAAACCTGTTATTGCGCAGCTTCATGGAGTTGCTGCGGCAAATGGTATGGGACTGGTGGCGGCGGCAGATCTTGTTATTGCCGCAGATAATGCGCGCATGGGGCTCACCGCAATCAATGTTGGTCTCAATTGCGTCGGTCCCGTTATCCCTGTTGCAAGATGTGTTGGTCGAAAAAAGGCTTTGGAGCTTCTACTCTATGGAAATTTAATAAAACCGCCTGAAGCCCTTGCCCTTGGTTTAATAAACAAGATTGTACCCCGTGACGAAATTGAATCCCAGGCCATGGAGTGGGCCGAAGAACTGGCGAAAAAGAGTCCCATAGCTGTTCAGATTGCTAAAACCAGTTTCTATCATTCAGAAGATATGAACTATGAGCAGCAGTTTGCCTATATGAATGAAGCTTTTGCCCGTTTATGCACGACAGACGATGCGAAAGAGGGCGTCAACGCATTTTTTGAAAAACGAAACCCTGTCTGGCAGGAAAAATAGATCGTCAGTTTTCTCGACAGGTGATGGTTTATATTTTATTCTTATTCATCCGCACATCCAGTTCTCCCCGGGTGAAAGTGTAGTCTTGAGTACCGTTGCATTCAACGGCAAAAGATGCGCAGGCACTTCCCAGCCTGGCGCAAGTACTCAGGTCTTTACCGTTTATCAGGCCACTGATCAGTCCGCCTCGATAGGCGTCACCCGCGCCTGTAGGATCCAGGACCTTTCTGGCTCTGTAGGTGGGAATTTCAAGTACATCGTCTTTATTGAATATTTTTGAGCCCGATTCACCGTAGGTGATGATTGTTGTCGCTGCCCTGTTCAGCAAATTTTCCCGCTCCAATCCGGTTTTATCCCTGATCAGATTGAATTCATAGTCGTTTACGATGAGTATTTTACATCCTGTAATCACCTCTACAAGGTCTTCAGCCTTCAGCATTGGCAGGGATTGGCCCGGGTCAAAAATATAGGAGATACCCTTTTCTTTACATTGAAGCGAATAATTGATCATGTCGTCCAGGTTGCCGGGGGATATGAGCACGAGGGTCTTTTCAGGATCGAGTTCGGAAAAATCAAGTTCGGAGGAGTATTTCATGGCGCCGGGATTGAATCCGGTTATCTGATTATTTGTCATATCTGTGGTTATATATGCGCCAGCCGTAAGTTCTTCTGGGATTACTCTTATGCCTTTCCTGCTGATATCGTTTGTATCAAGCCATTCAAAGTATTTGTGGTTATCGCTGCCTATCGTGGCCGAAAGAGTCGGGGATTCACCCATGAGATTCATGGCATAAGCGATATTACCCGCGGTGCCACCGTAATTTTCAGTTACACCATCAACCTGGAAGCAGACATTGAGATCATCGATTTTATCAGGGAGAATATGATCGGAAAATTTTTCTGAGAAATTCATAATTCTATCATATGCCAGAGAACCGGATATAATTATATTCATAATAAAAACCTTTTAGGTAGGTGCTATAGGAGCAGTCGTCTGAAAGCGTTGTATTAAAGCTCAGCCCGATTGAAAGTGCAAGGTGATTGTTGTTTTAATTGTTGTTGTCGGAAATTACTTTTGTGGTGTCCGGTGAGGGAGAATGGTTGGCGAGATAGACTGCCGAAATGACAATGGCCCCGCCTGCAAGCTGCAGGGCGGATAGTCGTTCTCCGAGAATTATCCAGGCTCCAAATGCGGTAACCAGTGGTATACCGTTGATGCAGACAGCAGCCCTGGCGGCGGGTATCTTGGTCAGGGCATAATTATAACAGAGAAAGGCACCAATGGTGGCAAAAATGGTAAGAATAATAAGGGCTGTGATACCATTTTGTGTAACTGCATGCCATTCCATTCTGGGGAGAGTGAAGAGGAAGGCGGGTAAAAACAGAATCGTACCGAAAATAACCTGCATACCGGTAATCTGAACAGGGGAGAAGGTTTTACCCAGCTTACGGGCCATGATCATATATATGGAGGCGGAAAGAACTGCACCCAGAATGAGAAAATCACCAAGCAGTACTCCCTTGAGTTCGTCTACATTCTGCCCGCCAAAGACCAGAAGTGCTACTCCAAATATGGATATAACAATGCCCACTATATTGATGATTCTGATACGTTCTTTGAGAAAAATAATAGAGAGCAGAAGGACGACCATGGGGATAGTAGCAATAATAAGAGATACCTTGGTCGCTGAGCTGTACTGCAGTCCAATAGTTTCAAAAGTGAAATAAAGTCCAGGCTGGAAAATTGCGAGAACGAGGAGAGGTTTGGCGCCTTGCCATGTGAGAATGGGAAAGCCTGTCCTCATCAGCAGTAAGATAAAGAAAATTGAAGCACCGAAAAAGCGGAAAAATATCAAGGCAAAGGGGGGGAAGCTTTGCAGAGCAATCTTGGTTGCCACAAAAGACAGTCCCCAGAAAAGAACAGCTGCCGCCAGGGCTGTGTATGTCAGTAGTGTTTGTTTATCTGTCATCATTTTTTACGAATGGTTCGAGTAAAAGAGCAGTGGGCGAGCTTAATCCATCAGCAGAAAAAAAACTCGCTAATTTGAGAATACTTTCCTTGGTATCTTACTTTTTTTACCCTTCAATGGGGTACTGAACAGAATTACTCCTGTTTCAGGAGTAAGGAACTGATAGTAGAGTGATGTAAAGGAGGACTCTGGCGTACGATTTTTCTTGAGTTTTATCGAGTAGTTTGTTACGCAAAGGGAGGAGTATGTTGGAAATCTCCGGGTAAGGATGTTTTGGCCAGGTGGTTTTCGTCATGGTTGTGAAGGGTTATCGGACCCTTTTAATTGAATTTAAATAAAGGAGATAAGAATGAAAAAACTTTCGTTGCTGCTGGTTGCTGTATTTGCTGTATTTGCCTTTTCTGCAGGTTCTGTTTACGCTGTAGACACTCTTTCTGAAATTCAGGAACGCGGAGTTCTGCGAGTTGGAATGGAGCCCGGTTACATGCCTTTTGAGTTGACCAATCAGAAAGGAGAGATAATAGGCTTTGATGTTGATATGGCAAAGCGTATGGCCAAAGCCATGGATGTAAAGCTGGAACTGGTTTCCACCGCGTGGGATGGTATTATTCCGGCCCTGTTGACCGGCAAGTTTGATATCCTCATGTCAGGAATGACCCTGACCCAACAGAGAAACCTGACAATTAACTTTGCTCAACCTTATATTCTGATCGGTCAATCCATTCTTCTTAAAAAGGAGTTTGCAGGTACAGTTACTTCGTATAAAGACCTGAACGGCCCTAAGTATACTGTTGGCTCAAAGCTCGGAACTACCGGGGAGCAGGCTACCAAACGTTTGATTTCTAAAGCAAAATATATCTCCTATGAGACAGAGCAGGAAGGAGTTATGGAGCTTGTGAACGGAAAAATTGATGCATTCGTTTATGACTTGCCGTTTAATGCTATTGCTTTTTCTCAGAAAGGTGCAGGAAAAATAGTTCATCTTGACACACCTTTCACCAGAGAACCTCTTGCCTGGGCTATTCGTAAAGGTGACCCTGATTTCCTCAACTGGCTGAACAATTTTATGAGCCAGGTGAAGTATGATGGCGTTTATGACAAAATATATAAAAAATGGTTCAGGGATGATGCCTGGTTGAAAGAAATCCAGTAATAGGGAAATACTATTTTGAATGGTACAGAAAAAATTTGGCCATGGAAAATTCTGCTGGCAGTCATCTTGATTGTGATGGCTGCTGGTATCTGGGGCTCTGTTAGACAAATTGATTATAAGTGGCGATGGTACAGGGTGCCGCAGTATTTTTTTTATCTCGCTGAAGATGCGCAAAAGATCCCGTTTGACGGAACCGTTTCAAAGATTGCAAAGGACGGGGAAACGGCAAAGGTCAGGCTGGTCTCAGAGAGTTCGGAGATTGTCACTTTAGTGGTGGAAACCGAGAGTCTCAAGGTTTCTGAGGGAGAAGAACTCTTTGAGGATGATACAGTTGGTTTTATCTCGGAGTGGCGACTGGGGCCTCTTATGAAAGGGCTCTGGACAACCCTGTGGTTGTCGGCAATAGCCAGTGTCTTTGCTCTTATTCTTGGGCTTATAGCAGGGCTTGCAAAGGTATCGAAAAATTATACACTTCGCGGTCTTGCCATGGTTTATGTGGAGTGCATCAGGGGGACACCACTTCTGGTACAGATTTTCATAGCCTATTTTTTTCTTGGTACGGTATTCGATCTGAGCCGTAATGTATGTGGTATTGGTGCTCTGGCTCTGTTTGGCGGAGCATATGTCGCAGAAATATTTCGTGCCGGTATCCAGGCTATACCGCCGGGACAGACCGAGGCAGCCAGGTCGCTTGGCATGACTATGCCTCAGACAATGATGGATATTATTCTACCACAGGCATTTAAAAAAATACTGCCGCCTCTGTCAGGACAGTTTATCAGTCTTATAAAAGATTCATCCCTGGTATCTGTTATTGCAATAACAGATTTGACCAAATCGGGGCGTGAGATTATCACTTCAACCTTTGCCACTTTTGAAGTCTGGCTCGTAGTTGCCGCCATGTATCTAGTGGTAACTTCTCTCCTGTCGCAAGTTGTTTTTTATATGGAAAGGAGGCTCGCTGTAAGTGATTAAAGCCGAAAATGTTGTCAAACTTTTTCATAGCCGTGGTACCACGGTGCGTGCGGTGGATGGTGTCTCGACGGAAGTTGAAAGGGGTGAGGTTGTTGTTGTCATAGGCCCGTCCGGGTCGGGGAAGTCAACTTTTCTTCGCTGTATCAACGGCCTTGAGGTGTTTAGTGAAGGGCATATCACCATCGATGGGGTTGATCTTGCCGACAAAAAGACAAATATAAATAAAGTCCGGATGGAAGTTGGCATGGTTTTTCAGCAGTTTAATCTCTTTCCTCATAAAACTGTGCTGGAAAATTTAACTCTGGCACAGCGTAGAGTTCGCAAACGCAGTAAAAAGGTGGCTGAGGAAAAGGCAATGGAGTTGTTGCATAAAGTTGGTATCCCGGAAAAAGCAGGAGAGTATCCATCCCGGCTTTCCGGAGGTCAGCAGCAGCGTGTGGCCATAGCAAGGGCTCTTGCCATGGAGCCGAAGGTGATGCTGTTTGACGAGCCAACCTCTGCCCTTGACCCTGAGATGGTCGGTGAGGTTCTCGATGTTATGAAGCAGCTTGCCCGTGAGGGAATGACTATGGTTGTCGTTACCCACGAGATGGGATTTGCCCGGGAGGTTGCGGACAGGGTGCTTTTTATGGATGAAGGAAAAATTGTTGAAGTCGGGACACCGGAACACTTTTTTACCGAACCCCGTGAAGAGAGGACCAAGCTCTTTTTGAAGCAGGTTTTGTAAGAGAAAAAGTAATTCCAGGAGAACAGAAGTGCCTGAACCGAACACATACAGAAAAACCTACCCGATTTCCTGGGATCAGCTGCACAGAGACTCAAAGGCACTGGCCTGGAGACTTCTCGGCATGGATCACTTTAAGGGGCTAATAGCTATTACCAGAGGCGGGTTGGTGCCTGCAGCGATTATAGCTCGTGAGCTTGATATTCACCTGGTGGACACCATCTGTATTTCCAGTTATGACTGGAAAGAAAAAAAGGTTGAGGCTAACATACTGAAAGGTTTTGAAGGTGACGGGGAAGGATGGTTACTGGTTGATGATCTGGTTGATACCGGCAGGACAGCGCAGGTAGTAAAAGAGCTGGTCCCCAAAGCTCATTTTGCCACAGTTTATGCAAAACCTTCTGGTCGACCCCAGGTAGACACCTTTATAACAGAGGTAAGCCAGGATACCTGGATTCTTTTTCCCTGGGACACCGAGTCACAGTTTGTTACACCAATTGCGGGGATGGAGAGGTGAAAAACGCTCACCACAGAGGACACAGAGAGCACAGAGAAGTAAAAAAATATTCTCCTATGCTCTTTGTGGTGAGAGAGAGAGTAGCTTTTGGGATTGCGGGCATAACCACAGCGTTGGCTGTTAACTTGAAAAGTTTCAGCCTGCCCGAAGGGCATTATGTCCATGTATCTGAAAATGTCCATGTATCTGAAAACAAACTTTTCCACCGACAAAAGACAGATGCAAGGTTGTTATCCCTAAGCCTTTAAGCCCTTACGCCTTTACGCCCTTAAACCTGCCCGCAGGGCATTATGTCCTTATATTAAATCAGCAACAGCCTCTTTTTCAGAAAGCAGTTCAGCTTCCGTTGCAGAGATCATTTTGCGGGCAAAATCATCCACCTCAAGGCCAGTGATCTCTTTCCACTCACCATTTTCGCAGGTGACGGGTAGTGCAAACATCAGTTCTTCGTCTATTCCGTAGCTGTTGCCGCTGCTGAACACACCCATGCTGACCCATCCACCATCCGAGCCAAGAACCCAGCTTCTCATATGGTCCACTGCTGAGGAAGCTGCCGATGCGGCACTTGAAGCTCCTCTGGCTTTTATGATAGCTGCTCCACGTTGTTGGACGGTCGGGATAAATTCATTTACATACCAGTCGTTATCCACTGCATCTTTGACAGGCTTTCCATCCACTGTCGCATAGCTGATATCAGGGAATTGAGTTGCAGAGTGATTTCCCCAGACAACCATCTTTTCAACTTTGGTGCTGTGGCTGCCGGTTTTTCCAGCAATCTGTGAAAGAGAACGATTGTGGTCAAGACGCATCATAGAGCTGAAGTTACGTGGATTCAAATCCGGCGCATTTTTCATGGCGATAAGAGCATTGGTGTTGGCAGGGTTACCGACGACCAGAACTTTCACGTCACGGCTGGCGTGATCATTAAGTGCTTTACCCTGGCCGGTGAAAATGGCGCCATTTTGTTTGAGTAGATCGCCGCGTTCCATACCTGGGCCCCGCGGTTTTGAACCAACAAGCAGTGCATAATCCACTCCTTTGAATGCGACATTCGGATCATCACTGGTAATAATATCCTGTACCAGAGGAAATGCGCAGTCATTGAGTTCCATTACAACGCCGTCTAGTGCGCCCATGGCAGGTGGAATTTCAAGCAGCTGGAGAATGACAGGCTGGTCTTTGCCAAGCATATCGCCTGCGGCAATACGAAAGATAAGGGAATAACTGATCTGGCCGGCGGCACCGGTAATTGCTACACGTACTGGGGTTTTCATCTGATCCTCCTTGTTAAGAGCTTATTTCCCGCTTTACAGGGAACTATTACGTCATAAAAGTTTCGAAACTGACAAAACAGAGTGAAGATACCATAATGCTGTCAAGGAATCCAGAGTAAGCGCTGGGAGGTGGCTTATTTATTAACCAGTAGAGCATCATGCTCTTCGGGCAGGCTGAAGGTTTTTTAGGCTTACAGCCTTCAGCATCCGGGATAGAGTTCCCTGTAAAGATTTAAGGCATTGTCCAGATGACCACTATTTTTGTTGTTGCCTTTCCTTACCTGGCCAATCAGCTCAACGATTTGTTTTATGTCTTTGGTGAGTTGTAGTTGTGTTTTCTTTGCAGCATAAGCGGTTTCGAGGTCAACCTGCTCAAAACGTATGTGATTCCCGGGCGAAGCCTGAGCCACCAGGTTCAGGTCGCTCGAAATGATTGTGGCGATCTTTGTGTATCCACCGACCGTCTGTTCTACCAGAAGTATGATTGGTTGTCCGTTTGGAGGTATCTGCACTCCTCCGGCAAAACTCGATTCTGAAACGATACTTCCTGGCATTCCAGGTTTTTGTTTGACCACAGGACCTTCCAGTCGATATCCCATTCTGTTTGCATCAAGACTTACTGTGTACTGTGAAGTGAAAAATATGTTCAAACCTTCTTCAAAGTAGTCGTCCTGGGGTCCCGGAACTGCCCGCAAAACGATGTCGGAAGGAAATTCAGGCAGCAGCTCATCTGGAATCTTTCGTGGCTCCTGTAATAAATGGCCTACACCCCGTGCCAGTCTATCTCCTGGCAGGAGTGGACGTCCTTCGTGGCCTCCGATTTTTGCCCCGACATAACAGGATCTGCTGCCCATTACAAGAGGTACTTCTATTCCACCGGTTACCGCCAGGTATCCGCGGCAGCCGGATTTGGCCTGGCCGATTTCAAGTTCGTCCCCTGATCTCACTCTAAAGGCAGACCATGGAGTCATTTCTTGCCCATTTAGTCTGGTAGGCATTTGAGCACCGGTAACAGCAATATAGGCATTATCCATAATCCGCAGTTTGGGGCCTGTCACTGTAAATTCTAGTACAGCAGCATTCTTATCATTGCCAACAAGAAAGTTTGCTAGCTCTGCAGAAAAAGCATCTAAAACACCAGTAATTGGAACCCCGAACTTTTGAAAACCAAATCGGCCACTATCCTGTACGGTGGTGAAAAGCCCCGGAGAAATGATTTTAAACTGCTGGTATTTTAT
>JAOZLO010000030.1 GCA_029934775.1 Desulfocapsaceae bacterium | reverse complement strand
CCCACGTTGCAAGGATGGCAGGTCTTTTTTTTAACTCACAACCATAATATCTAAACTCACATGAATGATGCACTCACCATCATAGTACCTGTATTTAATGAAGAGGAGAGCCTGCCTTTATTTTTTAAAGAAATGGATAAATTCATCAATGTTGCTCCTGTTGCCAGTGAGGTACTTCTTATCAACGATGGTTCAACCGACGAAAGTAAATCTATTATTAAAAAAAAATGCCACAACTCCGCTCATTACAGATACCTGGCACTTGATCGTAACTACGGTCTGAGTACAGCTATCAAGGCAGGCATAGACCAATGTACAACTTCTCTGATCGGTTATATCGATGCAGACCTTCAGACAAAACCAGAGGATTTTCTCCTCTATTTTGAATACTTTCCCCGATACGACATGGTCAACGGCATCAGGCAAAAACGGCAAGACAGTTTTGTTAAAAGATTTTCTTCAAAATTTGCCAATGCATACAGAAGGTCAATGATAGACGATGGTATCAAAGATACCTGCTGCACTTTAAAAATACTGAAGACATCCTGCGCCAAAAAAATACCATTCTTTATCGGAATGCACCGTTTTATACCGGCTTTGATCAAATTACAAAATGGTACGATCAAGCAGGTCCCGATTTCACATTACTCCCGCTGTGCTGGAACCAGTAAATATCACCTCTGGAACCGCCTTGTCGGCCCTTTTTTCGATACACTCGCCTTTCGCTGGATGCGAAGCAGAAATATCAGCTACAAAATTGCTGATAGGAAGAGATGAACCAGTACCTGATTTTCAGTATAGGCTTCCTCGCTCAGATTTTCTTCTCAGCAAGATTACTTGTTCAGTGGATAAGCTCAGAAAAAGCGGGCCGTGTCCTCTCTCCTCTCCTTTTTTGGCAGTTCAGCATTCTCGCTTCCTTCCTGATGATGATATATGGCATTTTACGTAATGATCTTGCAATAATTTTTGGTCAGTCCATCACCTATGGCGTTTATATACGAAACCTCCATTTCCAGGGGTTCTGGGATAAAATCCCGCGACCGATCCGCATCGCTGCCATTCTTTTCCCACTGCTGGCAATCATCTGGCTGACAGCTGGTAACAAATATAATTTCCGTACAATCATAACAAACAAGGACATCCCGCCCCTCCTCATGATCTGGGGTGTCACCAGTCAGTTTATCTTCACTTTCCGTTTTATATTTCAGTGGATATATATGGAAAAAAGGAAAGCATCTCTCCTGCCTATAGGATTCTGGCTGATCAGCTTTGCTGGATCCATGATGGTTCTTTCCTACGCAATTATAAGAAAAGACCCTGTGCTCTTCATTGGCCAGATTTTTGGATTTGTTGTATACAGCAGGAACATTATTCTCTGGATAAAACAGAAAAAAAATCAATGACGTGGATGGCGCCATGGAATGACAGCCTCAAAAATCAATCACAGGGACTATAGCCTTACATTTCTTTTTCTCCTGTTCGGTTATTTTTCCCTCCATATACTGCTGCGGGTTGTGATATCCGACTCACTTGACTACGACGAAGCGGAACAGGCACTCCTTGGCCAATGGTTACTACCGGGATACACTGAGCAGCCACCTCTCTATACCTGGATACAATATTTTTTGTTTAAACTGTTCGGCAAGAATGTTTTCGCAGTCAGCCTTCTGAAGAATACACTGCTTTTTCTCAGTTATCTCTTTGTCTACTTCAGTGCAGAAAAACTGTTAAAAGACACCAAAGCGGCTATCTCAGCCACTTCTTCTCTGCTTCTCATTCCGCAGATCGCCTGGGAGTCCCAGCGTGATATGACTCACACTACCCTGGTTGTCTTTTCAGCCACAGCAGTCCTGTGGCTGGCTCTAAAACTGATTGAGAATAGAACTTTCCTCAGTTACTGTTTATTGGGTATTTTTTGCGGGATTGGAGTTCTGGCAAAAGCAAACTTTACTCTTTTTCTGGCCATCCTCTTTCTGACCCTGCTCACCTTCCATGAGGGAAGGAGGATTTTATTTTCCAGAATAATTTTCATAAGCCTTGCGCTTACAGTCGCCATAAGTGCATACTATTTCATCTGGATGTTCAACAATCAGGATATTGTTTTTTCAGCAACACACAAATTCAAACAAACAGTTGAAGCATATTCCTTGAAAGGAGTCGGAAGTTTTTTCACCAGCACATTCCTTTTTTTAACTCCACTCTGGCTCTTTTATCTCCTTATTTTTCCAAAAGGTTACCTGAGATCCACCAGCAACCAGACAATTTTCTCCTCTCGATTTATGTTCCGTTACGGGATGTTTTTCCTTCTTACTCTCCTGGCTATAGTTATCATATTTAAAGTAACATATGTAAAGGACAGGTGGCTGCAGCCATTGCTTTTTGCAGCCCCTCTTATTTTTTTTACCGGGTTCGACATAACAGGGATAACCGAAAAACAATACAAACAATTTCTCTCAGTAACTGTAATTGCAGCCATCAGTATCTACATCACCTTTACCCTCAGAGTGGTTGGCGCCCCGTTGACCCACAACTATTCCAGGCTAAGCTATCCATTCGCGGAGATGGCAGGCGAGATAAGAGAAGCAGGATTTCCCGGGGGTCTTATTATCAGCGATAATCGGTTTCTTGCCGGAAACATGCACTTCCAATTCCCGGAAAGCAGAGCCGTGATTCCCGGTTACAATTTTGACCAGCTTCCATACTCGCAAACCTTTACTGCAGCAGTTGTTATCTGGAAAGCAGATGGGTCACCAAACATTCCACTCCAACTCGTGCATTTTCTTAAAAAGAAATATAATATCAATTCAATAGACTATCCGGTCAACTATTATAAACAGCCCTACAAATTCAACACCACTGATACTACAAAACTAGCTGTACTCAAGTTTCCATTACCAAAAAGAGAACCCTGAAGGTCCCAAACTCGTTGACGAACTGTTCAGATTAAGCGTATAATTATATAACAATTTTTTTAAGTGATCATTTAATGAAAACAACCCAACCCAAAAAAAAATACAGACGAAACATCTATATACGGTTACGACCCGTGCTCAGATGGATCATCAAACTCCGCAGTTCACCAAGATCAATTGCGGGAGGACTTGGCCTGGGTACATTCATAGCCTTTACACCCACCATGGGAGTGCAGCTTATCCTCGCTGTTATTGTGGCTACGTTTTTCAGCCTGAACCGTCCGGCGGCCATGATCCCTGTGTGGATAACCAACCCGGTAACCGTTGCACCTATTTACACTTTCAACTACTGGCTGGGCTGTCGGATCTGGGATGGACCTCCTCTCTCTGAGGTAAGCATACTGTTCCTTGATATTGGCAAGACCATGGCTCTCTTAGAATTCTGGGACATTCAGAAACAAATTCTTGCTGTCCTGCAGATGGGCCGAGAGGTACTCATTCCTCTCCTTTTGGGCAGTTTAATAATTGGTGCAGTTACCGGTGCTCTTGTTTATGGCTTCTCACTCAATATTCTCTCAATATTTCTTACCCGGAGAAGTAAAAAACGATTACTGAGTAACAGAAAAATCAAATAGGATTCCGATGCACACCAGCAATCTTTTTAAACGTTGGACATATAAATTTTTCGCGCCTGATATTCTGCAACGTGGAACCTATGAAGCTTTCAAGAGACTTCTTGAAAGCGATCGTCGGTGCCATGAGCTCATTGCAGATTTTCAAGATCTATTTTTTAAAAAAGATCCAACTGAGTGGACACGAGTTTGTGCTCTCTACGACCAGCTAAGCGATGCCGTTGGTACAGTGGTAAACGAGTTGACCATTATTTCAGACCCCAACGCATCTGAACTTTCAACCTATTACAAAAAATTCGACTCCTATATCCGATTCCTTCTCCAACCGGAATCACATCCAGCAAAACCACCCTATGCAGTCTGTATGGGTGAACCCCGTATAAACGTACAACTTGCAGGGAATAAGGCAAAAAACCTTACTGAGATATACCAGAAATTTGACTGTTCCGTACCTTCGGGGTTCATTGTCACAACAAACAGCTGGAACGCCCTCGTTGAATACAATACGTTGCGCCCAAAAATCGACGCTCACCTTCTCGCGCTTGATCCCGAAGACAACCAGTCCCTCCACAATACATCCAAAGCCCTCATATCCCTTATCATGGATGCGAAGATTCCGCCTGAAGTCGACAAGGCCATTCTCAAATCCAGTCATGATCTGGTCACCGGGCTTGACCAGAAAAACCAGACACGCTTTGCTGTACGCAGCAGTGCGGCCAATGAAGATGGCAGAAATTCTTTTGCCGGGCAATATAAATCAATACTCGACGTAATCCCCGAATATGTACACAGGAGTTATCTACAGATTTTAGCTTCTAAATACAGCCCCAAGGCGCTACTCTACCGTATCTCTGCCGGTATCAGTGACACAGAAGCTTCAATGGCGGTCCTGATTATTGAAATGATTCAGGCTAAAGCCGCAGGGGTCATCTACACTGCAGACCCGAAAGGTGAAGAACATGATACCCTTTTCATCCATAGTGTCTCAGGAGGAGGAGAAAAACTTGTAAGTGGAACAGCTCAACCTCACCTCAGCCGTTTCAATAAAAAGAATTCCACTCTGGAAGGTACATCTGATCTGAACCGCCCTGTGACTCCATTTGAAGCTCAAAAACTTGCGCGGCTGGCAACAGACCTTGAATTATTTTTTGGTGCACCACAGGACATTGAATGGGTTATCAGTGATTCAGACCCGATCATCCTTCAAAGCCGCCCGTTGCAGATCAGCTCCGTACTGAAAGGTGCAGATTCGGACGTCAATCCCAATGAGCAGAATCTTCCACTTCTCTATCACGGTGGAATCACTGCGGCAAGGGGGAAAGGGAGTGGTTCAGCTTATTTTCTTCCCGTCGACCATGGCTCCCTGCATCCCCCGGCCGGTGCTATCCTCATCGTTGAAAGCATCCCTCCGTCACTTATCCTTTTTCTGCCCAGATGCAGTGCTGTGATATCAATCCGCGGCAGTGTAGCCAGCCACTTTTCAACCATTTGTCGCGAACTCGAGGTTCCTCTGATTGTTGCAGCAACTGACATAAAAGAGAACATTACCCCTGGAGAAGAAATAACGGTTAATGCTGACAGCCAAAACGTTTACCTCGGTAAAGATGATTCCTGCCCCGTTCTCTCGGATGCCAAACCCCACCGGGAGAAACACCCCTATTTTCGCAGAATTCAAACAATTCTCGACTTTATTACACCACTGAATATTCTTGATCCGGAGTCAAATTCTTTTTCCCCTGAATCATGCCGATCCCTCCATGATATCGTACGTTTTGCCCATGAGAAAGGTGTTCAGGCAATGTTTGCCATAGGGAAATCAGGCAGCCGCCGTGGCTACAGAAAACAACTTGAAACCACACTCCCGTTTGACCTCTACCTGATAAATGTCGAAAATGACTCCCGCAGCAACCGGTCAGGGAAGGCCACCATTCCAGTCGACGAGGTGGATTCAATTCCTTTTCAGGCCCTCTGGCAGGGAATTTCTCACCCCTCAATAACATGGGGAGATCATGTATATTACAATTGGAAAGAATACGACAGTGCCGCCATGACTGATGGATTTGCTTTTAAAAATGAAACGGAATCAGCCAGCTATGCAGTATGCGGACACGACTACCTCAACCTCAATATCCGATTCGGTTACCATTTCACGGTCGTAGATACACTCTGCAGTGAAAACAGTGGGCAAAACTATTGTTCAATCAGATTTGCAGGAGGTGGTGGTTCGGTTGAAGGGCGCTATTTCAGACTTAAGTATCTGGAGGCTATCCTCTGTGAAATTGGTTTCCAAGTGACCAGCAAAACTGATCTTCTGGATGCCAGACTTGAGTGCCTCGCCATAGATCAGATGACCCAGCACCTTTTCACTCTGGGCAGGATGCTCGGCACTTCCAAACTGATGGATATGGTTTTAAAAGATGAAGAATCGGTAAAATCTCATCTTGATCTCTTTTTTCAGTGCAAAGATACTTTCTCCAGTCAGGAACTGATATTATGAGTTATGAAATCAATTGGATAACCGACATGCTTGGGGTTGGCCGGGCCCCCATGTCCTACGAGGATCTCGATACCATCCGCGAGCTGGGTATAAATGCAATCATCAACCTCTGCCATGAATACAGTGATCTCCACGAACTGGAGGAACAGGCTGGATTTGAGGTGTATTACCTGCCAATCTATGATGAGTGCGCCCCGGATATGGATGAGTTGGAAAAAGGGCTGCAGTGGCTTGATGAAGCCATTTACCTGAAGAAAAAGGTTTTAGTTCACTGCAGGTTCGGCCAGGGACGTACCGGTACCATCACTTCAGCCTATCTGCTGCGCCGCGGCCTTGGCATGAAACAAACCAAAAAGGAACTTAAGAAAACAAAAGCCTTGCCTGCGTCCTATCGGCAATGGAGGCTTCTGAAAAAATACGGCAAAAAACAGGCCAATCTCTCCTTTCAGCCTCCCAAGATTGCCCATAATCAGGCCGACGACCTTCTCTCTTCTTTTTACCTGGAATACCAGAAACTTACTACTGCTGTGGACGTACAAATGGAGAAAATCAGCACGCAGCAGATTTGTGGTAAAAACAACGACCACTGCTGCCACGCCTCTTTTCAAATGCCCTTACTTGAGGCACTTTATTTTAACGACAGCCTGAATCGATTGCTTACCATTGAGGCCAGAAACATAGCTATTGAGAAGGCATTGGTTTGCCAAAAAAAGCTCCAGAATTCTTTGAAATGTCTGACCACTCAACAATCATCCGCTCTACAGGAAACCCACATTAAAGATACTCTCCTCTGCCCCCTTTCGATAAATGGTTCCTGCATTCTTTTTGAAGCACGGCCGATTCGCTGCAGATCCAATCGAGGTGATGGGGTCGAAGCCTCATTTCTCGGACCTGTAATGGATAAACTCAGCAGCCTGTCCAATGAGACTTTCTTTGTATTAACCGGCCAGCTCCCGCAGGGTTCCGGAATATATTCCTCACTCATCGAGACCGTTTCCGGAAAATTTATCCAAACCTATTTTCACCTTATGGCTGCAACCAAAAGTTTATGAAACAGTCACACATCAACAGAGGAGGCTGCCCGAGAATAGACATTTTGTTTATAATCGAGGCATTTTGAAAAAAACGTGCATTCATATAGTTGATATTATGAGCATTATTTTTTCATAATAACGAAGAGTTTGGACGAAATGGCATTCTCGGACAGGCTCAAAGGCTAAGTAATTGAAAAGACAAGTACTTATTGTAGACGATGAAAAAGATTTTCTGATTCTACTCAAAAAAGTCATCATAAAAAAGTGTGGCTGTGATGTTACTCTGGCAACTTCCGGGTCTCAAGCTCTAAAGATCATAGAATCCAACCATCCGGATGTGGTTCTCACTGACATCAAAATGGAAGATATAGATGGCCTTGAACTCCTGAAAAAAATCACTGCTCTTGATCCCACCATCACTACAGTTATCATGACCGGTTACGGTACTATTGAAATTGCAGTGCAGGCCTTAAAGGATGGTGCGTATGATTTTCATCAAAAACCATTCGATAATGAGAAGATAATCGGTTCAATACTCCGGGCTCTTGAACGTACCCACCTTGTCCGGGAAAATAGACAGCTGCAGCAGCAACTCAACAATCCCCCGTTAAAAATTGGTTTTATAGGCCAATCCAAACCAATAATTCAGACTGTGGAGCTTTTATCACGACTGGCAACCACCTGCGCCACTGTGCTCATCAGAGGAGAGTCCGGTACAGGAAAAGAAATTGCGGCCCGGGCAATACATAGTATCAGTAACCGGGCAGCTGAAAAAATGATCACCATAAACTGCCCTGCCCTGCCGGAGCACATTCTTGAGAGTGAACTCTTTGGTTATGTCAAAGGTGCTTTTACCGGGGCAGAAACGGACAAGGATGGCCTTTTTTTCAAAGCAGATGGCTCAACTCTCCTCCTCGACGAAATCGGTGATATCCCTGTCTCGGTACAAACCAAACTGCTCCGTGTACTCCAGGAAAAAGAGATACAACCTTTAGGTCAGACAAGAACAATCAAGGTAGATGTGAGAGTACTTGCTTCAACCAATCAAAATCTGGAAGAGAAAATGGCCCGGGGAGAATTTCGGGAAGATCTTTTTTACAGGCTCAATGTGATGCCTGTCACTTTGCCTACACTGGCCGAAATTGCTGAAGACATCCCGCTCCTGGCATATCATTTTCTGCAGGAATTTACCTTGGAATATGAACGTGAGGAACTCGAATTCACTCCAGAAGCCATGCAGTTCCTCATACACAAAAACTGGAAAGGAAATGTGCGGCAACTGCGCAACACTATCAACAGAGCAACTCTACTCTGCAGAGACAAGTTCATTACTCCAGATGACCTCATAGCCTCGGTTACATTTGATTCACCCCAGCCAGCTCCGGTTGCAGACTGTGCCTTTCTCGCAGGAAACTACAAGGAGGCCAAAGGGAAAACCATGCAGCGATTTACTACTGCCTACCTCACTCAAGCACTGCAGAAAAGTGGTGGTAATGTTTCTTCAGCTGCCAGGCAAAGTGGTATTGATCGCCAGGCCTTCCAGAGGCTTATGCGTAAATACGATATTATTTCAGTGGACTTTCGAAAATAATCCTCTCTCACCACCACGGTGCAACTTTTTTACCCCACTGCATCATTATTCATGCATAAATAATGGTGACTTCCCCATAAAGCCACCTCCATCAGTTTTATCTTCCACTCTAATACAGGATCTAACATATGAATAACACACATATATCATATTTATTTCACTTCCTTTTGTCTTGCTGGCATACAAAATGCTATAGAATAACAACTGACAAAACAAAAAATCCCCTGAACATTGCAACTTTTCACGAAGAAACAAGGGGAAGAGAAGTAAACTCAAAAACCAGAACTGCAACTTTTTTGTTGCACCTCTACTCCAGGTATACGCTCAATATGCATTCCTTATTGAAATACATCATATTTTTTTTCATCGCATTTCTATGCACCATACTTCTACCTGAGAAGAGCATGGCCCTGCAAACCCACAGCGCACCGGAAGGAATATACGTTCACCAGATGGCACACATACTCTATATGACAGCTATGTGTTACCTGTATTGGGATACAAAACGGTCAACTTTTTCGGGCAGAGGATGGACATACCTCAGAATATTTTGTGTATTCACCATACTTTGGAATTTACTTGCACTGATCGGTCACGCCTCCGCCCAACAACTTCACCCCGATGATTTTACCGTCACCGGCGGTTATCTGGCCAGCAAAATCAACATGCCCATCACATTTATCAAAATTGTCTTTTACACTGCAAAACTTGACCATCTACTTGCAGTCCCGGGTATGTTTTTTCTGTATATGGGGTTGCGTTCTTTTTATAAGAACTCACTGGAAGAGGAGGGCAAATAATGGGACTGTATATGCTCCCTTCTGTGCTTACAGATATTATCGGATCTCTGCTGATGATTATCCTCTCCTTTCTCTGCCTTCGTTATACCTTTCTTTTGATTCGCAAAGATCCTGACAATTTTTTATGGAGTTTTCTCCACTATTTTTGCATAACCCTTGCAATTTTTGCTGTCTCCAGAGCGATGGGGCATATGGTAAAACAGGCTCTTCTCATCAGTGATCAGAAGGAAGCCTGGAAGGCCATCTCTCCCTTTTCCGGAGGCGTCAATACCCTGCTGATGATTTCGGTATCGGCGGTAACCATCTTCTACCACAAAGGGGTTGAGGGATACAGGGCTATTCAGGAAAAAGCCGAAAGTCTCAGGATAGCCAATAGAGATCTGGAAAAAGCCAGTGCAACCATGAAAGAGATGAACCTGCATCTGGAAGAAATGATCGAAAGCCGCACTCAGGACCTGGCACTGTCCGAAGAAAAATTTCGAAATTTTTTCCACAATTCAAAAGACATGGTTTTTTTCTGTGATCATACCGGCATTATGCTGGATATGAACAGAGCTGGACTGGAAATGCTAAACTACACTGAAGATACAGCACCCAACCTCTCCCTCAAACACCTCTTCGCCGACAAGAACAGTCTGAAAGACTTCAACGCCACTCTCAGCAGCCAGAAATTTGTGGAGGATTTTGAAGTTGAATTCATCAAGCAGGATGGCTCCATCGTATGCGCACTACTTTCAGCCACTGCTCTTTATGATGACACAAATACTTTCAGAGGTTGTGAAGGCATTGCCAAGGATCTTACCCGGCTCAAGACGATGACCTCTCAGATGATCAGCACTGAAAAAATGGCATCTGTCGGACAGATGGCAGCGGGAGTAGCTCACGAAATAAACACCCCCCTGGGTATCATTCTCGGTTACTCCCAGTTGATGAAAGATGATTTTCCGAAAGACAGTGAGGAGTATGAAAACCTTGTAGTGGTCGAGAGACAGAGCCAGGCCTGCCGAAAAATTGTAGCCGATCTGTTAAAATTTTCACGTCAGTCGGGATCCTCTCCCAGGGAAATTGATATTAACGAAATTCTCACAGATGTCCTCGCCATTACTGAGCATAATCTGCACCTTGATCACATCAACACCGAACGATGCTTTTCTGAAAATCTCCCGGTCATCACCGGTGATGAAGAAAAGCTGAGGCAGGTCTTTGTCAATCTTATCAACAATGCCCAACATGCCATGGAAGATGAAGGCGGAGTTCTGACTGTACGTACCACATTTTCCAGGGAAAAAGGGATGATAACAGCCTCAATTATGGATACGGGAGTTGGAATAGAAGCGACCATCAAACATCGTATATTCGATCCGTTTTTTACCACAAAATCTGTAGGTAAAGGCACAGGATTGGGACTTTCGGTAAGTTATGGCATCATTGAAGATCATCAGGGCACCATTACTGTGGAAAGCCCTGTTATGTATAAAAACAGCTGCCAGCTGACTCCGGGAACGGCCATGCACATCCATCTTCCCGTCCCTCAGCATAACGGCAACAAAAAAACCGGTATGAATACTGTCTGAATTCATAACACCCCACAAGGGGGTATAAGTGCCATGGTGGTATATATAACCTTATAATTTCAAGGAAAATTACTCGATTACTTTTTTTTTATTACAACTTTTATGGAGTAAGGCACTAATTAATTACTTGCTACAGAAGGAAATTATGGCTGAAATAATTACACTCGATGATGTGGAAGACGCAGTTATACTTATCAAAAAAATCCTCACAAGACGTGGGCACACGGTACACACTTTTACCGAAGAGGAGGATACGATCAGATACGCTATGGATAATCATATTGATCTGGCCATCCTCGATATAAAGTTGAAAAAAATGAGCGGTATTGACGTACTTGCAGAACTTAAACGGCTGCAACCTGAAATGAAATCCATCATTTTGACGGGCTACCCAACTGTTGAAACTGCCCGGGAGGCCCTCAGTTTCGGGGCCAACGAATATTGTGTCAAGCCGATTGATAAACAGGAACTTGAAACCAAGGTAGAAAAGGTATTGGAACTCTAAAAAACCAATACTGTCCACCCAAAATAGAAGCGTCGTACAAATATCCCGGACTGATACTATCAACCCGGTTTTTATCAACCCAAATGAAGGAGTAAAAAGTGAAAAGATCATTCTGGCCCGTAACCCTGTTAACCACGGCGATTTTTTTCCTCGCTGTCAATACCGCCTGTTTTGCTGAAAATACTATTTCAGCATCAGAGTATAAAGCCGGCGATACAGTAACCATCAAAGGTGCGATTCAACCTGGTGAAGAGTTATATATAGCGATTGCTCAACAGAGTGAGTTTGCTTCAAAAGACTCAAACGGCATTAATGAAGCCAAAAAACTGAAAAAAGAGGCCAAAAAATACGGCTTTGCCATGGATACAAGTATTCCGCCCCTCTTCTATATGCTGACCAGCAATCGTGAAGCATTTGGTGCAGATGCCGATAAAAAATTTGGAGGGCCCTCCTTTCTCTTTAAAAAAGGTGGCGGACTCTACACCACCACCATGTTCAAGCTGAAAAAAGATTTCACAGAAGTTGATGCAACCGGCAAGAGTATGCTTGGACCGATTAAAACTGCTGAACAATGGAATATGTTCAAATGGGGCCATGAAAAGTCATACGGGATCAATACTGTTGTCAAAGAGGGTAATAAAAAAGGCAAGATCGTCATTTTTGCCCGAAGCGTTATCGGGGAAACTGATAACTACTGGGATAAGGGAACATCAATCAAACTTGACAAGGCAACGGGCGAATTTACCGCCTCATTTGACTCCTTTCGCCACACTGCACCGGGCGCTACATTTGATGTTTATGTAAACGGTGACAAATCCGGATCCTATACCGTTTTGAAAAACGGTTACTGGATGAACAAAGGCTACCGTTATATGAACCCGATCTATATTGTAATAGGTGCAATCCTTGTCGGCACCTATTTCTCAATGATCGGTGCTGCCGGTGGCATGCTGATGGGTGCTTTCCAGGCTCTGGTAGTGCAGACAGCCGGACCGGTTGGTATAAATGCAGCTAACGTCCTTCGTCCTTCCAATATCGCCCTGACCCTGTTCTCACCTCTTGGCAGTTTCTACCGCTTTGCCGTGGTTGAAAAACGTGTAGCCTGGCCGGTCGGTCTTTCATTCGGCGCAGGTATTTTTATCGGCTCAGTCTGGCTTGGGAAATATGCCACACAGTATCTCTCAATGAAAGCCTATAAGGAATGGCTTGGAGTGCTCGTTGTAATAATGGCAGTCAAGACCCTGATGGAAATGACTCCCAAGGCAATGTCGAAGAGAAAGAACATTAAAGCAATGACCCAGAAGTTCAACGCCGCTGTCAAAAAAGCCAAAGAAGAGGGCGGTGCCGTAGAGATGGGTTCCATTGAACCTGTAAAATCCGGCTTGTTTGATTATCGCTTCAAATTCTGGGGTGAAGAGTTCCGTATCAACCCTGCCCTCTTTGCATGCCTTGGTATCATCGTAGGTATTGTCTCCCGCGCCTTTGGTATTGGCGGCGGCTTCCTGCTCGTTCCGATGATGACCACCATTGCCGCACTGCCGATGTATGTGGCGGTACCGATCTCTCTTATCGGTACCTGCTTTTCAAGTATAGGTTCCTTTATCGGTTATGTAATGAATGGCTACCTGCCTGATATGACTCTTGCTATTGCAATCATTATTGGTGGTTTTGCCGGCGGCATGCTCGGCAGCAGGTTCCAGAAAATGTTCAGCGAAAAAACTCTTAAGATCGTTCTTGCATGTACCCTATTCTTCCTCTTCTTCAGATTCCTGAAGATCGAGTATTGGATATAACCCACAACTACTCTGCAGTGGCTTGCCACTGCAGAGATTAATCGAAAACAGATATGGATGAATATTTTGATATAGCCTGGGAATTTGTCTACGCTCTTATTCAAAAAGGCACGTCGATGCTCGATCATCTACTGAGTTACCTACATTTTCTAGGACCAATCCCTGTCATTTTTATTCTGGCAGCTGTAACAGTGGCAATAACAAGGGTACTGAAAAAGTATATTAAGACGAAACGTCTGGTAACTCTGGAAAAAGATTTCCAGCACTGGTTGGGAATTCGTGAAGAAGCCATGCGGTGTGAGGACCGTGAAAAAGGGAAAATTCTTGCAATAAACATAGATAAAGCCAAGCTTAACAAGGCTTACTATGATTTTTTCCTGGAAGGACTGCTGCTCGGCTTTATCACCTTTTATCTGCCTGTTATTTCCATGGCAACCTATATCAATGAGGCGTATCGAAGTGAGAGACTCGCTGAACTCTTCGGCAGAGACTATATCCTCAAATTCGGTGACAGCGACCCGGTACTGATTGGAGCACTCTTCTGTTTTATCATTTCTGTGCTTCTTATTATTTGTAGT